>NZ_JBIMLI010000021.1:0-46936 GCF_051859755.1 Limnospira sp. | reverse complement strand
AGCCAGTTAAGGCTATAGCTGGTCAGCTACCTGAAAGGGGGGCACGAAGCCCCTGTGCTTCAGCCGGGGGTGCTGACCAAACATCATCTATACACCAGACAAATACAGGACAATCAATCAGGAAAGCGACAGACAGGCGTTCCTTGCGTCGCTTTCCTTAGCAACAGAAAACTATCCGTCTCTATGAATTGGTCCCCTAGGGGTAGATGGACGAGTTGGGCGGCTGGTACGTTTCGGAGACGGACGGTTTGCTGAAGCCCGAGGCGGACGACCTGGGGTAGGACTGTCTTCGTAAATATCTAAATACACCGATTCCCCCGCCACTCTAGCGATCGCAGATAGAACATTACGAATCGCCTGGATATTATGTCCCGAACGACCATAAACACGGCCCTTATCTTCCGCCTCAAAAGCCAATCTCACCCAAATTTTGCGGTGAGCTGGCGATCGCTCACAATCAACCCGCAGCGCCTCTGGCGACCCCAAAAACGGGCTAATTAAGAATCGTGCCAACTCCCCATAATTAGGATTGGCTGACAGGTTCTGGGATACTGGGTTCAGCGATGACTCCGGACTTGAGTTGTTCAAATACATTGGCTTTTTGCAGGATGTTACGCACAGTTCTAGTAGGTTGAGCCCCTTGTTTCAGCCGTCGAATAATAGCCGGGGTATCCAATCTAGTTTCATCCGTTCTGGGGTTATAAAAACCCAACTCTTCCAGAGGACGACCTTCACGACGCGACAGACTATCCATCGCCACAATCCGATAACTAGCTTCTCGTTTCTTACCGTAACGTTTCAATCTCAGTTTGATCATTTGGTTTTAATCAACTCTCCTTATGAATTTTAAGCTATTGTAGCAGTCTAGGACAGACTGACCAGCAAATCCGCCTCTCAATGGGGTAACTTAGTATTATAGCATTCCCAGAACCCGACAAAAGTCAACTCCCACAGTTAAAGCTGACCGAAACCCTTTTTCTTTTTGGCTTTCTTTTTCTTCTTCTTGCCGCCAGCCATACCCGGCATTCCCATACCCGGCATTCCCATACCCGGCATTCCCATACCCGGAAACTGACCCTTACCCATTTGTTGCATCAAGCTCCGCATCCGCTGAAAATCGCTCACCAAACGCATCACATCCTTTTCCGCATATCCAGCCCCTTTAGCCACCCGCTTACGTCTTGAGGGCGAATTTGACAGCAACTCAGGATTCTTCCGCTCCTCAATGGTCATAGAATTAATCATAGCCTCCGAGCGTTTAAGCTGGCTTTCCCCCGCGTCCAACTGCTCCTGAGAGATTTTATTCATCCCGGGAATGAGTTTAACCAACCCCCCCAAAGACCCCATATTTTTCATCAACCGGGTCTGCTTGAGAAAATCCGTGAAGTCAAACTTAGCCTCTAAAATCTTCTCCTGCATCTTCTCAGCATCGGCGATATCAAACTCTTCCTGAGCCTTTTCCACCAATGTGAGGATGTCACCCATACCCAAAATTCTGGATGCCATACGTTCCGGGTAAAAAGGTTGTAGGGCTTCTACCTTTTCCCCGACCCCGACAAACTTAATCGGAGCGCCGGAAACTCGCCGAATTGACAGAGCCGCGCCGCCGCGACTATCCCCGTCCATTTTAGTGAGGATAGCACCAGTAATGCCAATTCGGTCATTAAAGGTCTGAGTCAGGGTAGCTGCTTCCTGACCCGTCATGGCATCAACTACTAACAAGGTCTCGTGAGGTTGAACCGTCTCCTTTATTTGAGCCAGTTCCGCCATCATATTCTGGTCAATTTGTAACCGACCAGCCGTATCAATGATAATTGTATCAATACCCTGGGCTTTGCCGTACTCAATACCCTGGCGAGCAATTTCTACCGGGTCGGCATCTTTCCCTAACTCGAATACGGGAACATTTATCTGTTTCCCCAGAGTCATTAACTGGTCAATAGCTGCTGGTCGGTAAACGTCCGTAGCTACTAACAGGCTGCTGCGATTCTCTTTTTGTAGGTGCAAGGCTAACTTAGCGGAAGCTGTGGTTTTACCAGTACCCTGCAAACCTGCCATTAACACGATGGTTGGTGGTTGTTGGGCTTCAGCCAGGGGAACATTGCTTTCCCCCATGACTTTCACTAACTCATCGTGAACAATTTTGATAAACTGTTGACCGGGTTTCACGCCGGATACTACTTGCGAACCCTGGGCTTGAACGCCAACCTCTTTGATAAAATCTTTAACTACCATCAGGTTAACGTCGGCTTCCAATAGGGCGCGACGAACTTCTTTCAGAGCTTCCTGGATATTGGATTCTGTAATTTTGTCCTGACCCCGGAGTTTTTTCCAGGCGGACTCTAAACGTTCAGAAAGGGCATCGAACATAAATAATAATGCTTTAGTGAAAGGTTCTGGCTGCTATAATTTTGGCCATGGGGCGATCGCATTTTACCACAGCAACCTAACGAAAAATGTCTCCCTCCCCGAACGCACCTCCAATCAGGCGAGTAATTGGGCAGGATATCCGGTTAAGGCTATGGCGGGCGATCGCATTTAATGCCGTATTTTTGGCAAAAACTCCCCGGGTAGGATTCGAACCTACGACCAATCGGTTAACAGCCGACCGCTCTACCACTGAGCTACCGAGGAAAGTGGGTTGTGGTTGTCTTAGCCACAGTTAACTATAGTAACCCAGTGGTAAAATTTTGTCAAGCATTTTGCTCAAATTTATTTTAGCCCCATCCGTAACTGATCCAAACGCCTTTGAGACTCAGGATCTAGGGAACTGTCAAGAAAGCGACTCCTCGATCGCTTAGGAGTTTGGTGGCGACGTTGGCGCTGTCGATTAGAAGCCTCAACCGCTTCGGATAACTGCATTGCAGACATCCATTCTGCACCGTAGCCCATCACAGTTAACTGTTGTGCGCGGTCTGAGGTAGCCACCAGCAACCGTCGCCGTGATAGTCGCAACTTATGACACAGGGAGGCACACATTTTTTCTATATAAGTGTCAGCAGTTTGACCATAACCTGTATAGTGAATCAACAGATTACGACTGATCTTTTCACTGACACCGGGAGTATTCTGATAGTGAGCATCGAAGACAATGCGAGCATCGAGACCTTCAAAAGCACTGTAGTTAATCAGAGTTTCGATCAGATGTCGCCGGGCTGACTCCATGCTTTCCCCGTCGCGCTTTTGTTGTAAACGGGGCCAGATTCCGATGATGTTATAACCGTCTACAAACAGGACGGCATTGGTTAAAGGGCGTGACATGATTTATTACTGCAAAGCTCATATTGAACAGTGGACAATTTTTGCTTAGTTTCAATAATGGCATTTTTTTCGTTAGGTAGGATGAAAAAATCAAGGTCCAAAATCTAGGTTTGATGATTTTGCATCAATCGCCGTTTCAGGGGTTCAGGGTTTCCCTGAGCCACCACACGGCCGTTTTCCAACAAAAAAGCACCATCGCTGTAGTCAAGTTCATCGAGGCGGTGTGTCACCCAGAGGGCGGTAATGCCGCGATTTTTGACTAAATGGCGAACTTGAATAACCAGGTCTCGCTGACTGTCTGGGTCTAGTAGGGCGGTGGGTTCATCGAAAAGTAGGACTTCACAATGTCTAGCGATCGCACCGGCGATCGCAATCCGTTGTTTTTGTCCTCCGCTGAGGGCATAAATAGGGCGGCGCTGCAATTCCAGCAATTTCACCGCCGCCAAAGCATCCTCAACCCGTCGCCTAACTTCCACTAGGGGGAGGCGATCTTCCACCAAACCAAAGGCCACATCTGCCCCCACAGTAGGCATAACCAATTGGTGATCAGGATTTTGGAAGACAAACCCCACCCGTCCCTTAATGTTAATCTCACCGGACTGGGACTCCAGCAGTCCAGTTAGTAGCCGCAACAGGGTTGATTTCCCGCTGCCATTCGTACCAAGTAACATCCAAAATTCCCCGGCGGGGACGGCTAGGGAACAAGAAGTCAGGACTCTAGCACCTCCCGACCATTGAAAGTTCAGGTTTTTGACTTCAATAGCCGGTAGGGGTGTTTGGGGTTGGGCAGATTGGCTCATTGTGTTAAGGCTACAAATCCCGGAGATCTACCTGTAGCTGTGGTCCCCGATTTTTCGGAAATCTGCACAGCCGAAATTTCGCTGCTGAGGACAGCTACTTTTTTATCGGTCATTTTCTCGCAGGTTAACTCCAACAGTTGCCCATGGTCCGAACGCATCATGTCTAGTACCTGGTTATAGACCCCCATAGCGTCCTCTTGGGTCTTTCTTTGTACCGATAGGGGAACCGGGACATATTTCACGATGATGTCAATGGTGAACATAGAAAAGTCTTAAAAAAAGGTTAAGTTTAACACCGACTCTCACCAGTATGTCAGATATCGGCACTGTCTGGTTAACATCGCAGCCCTTAAATCCCAATCTCTGAGGCGATCGCATCACTTCTGGGGCTTCCGGCTGACCCCCACTAGGACCCTCGCGATTAATTTTATTCTGAGACTTGCCAATCTGAGAATTTATGTTTATACTGTTAAGATAGGTAAAGAAAAGTTAACGGCATCGATCATATCCCTAACTTTCTGTTAAGAACGGGAAGCTAGATTTTAAAATAGAGTGCAGTTGGCTGATTTACTGGAAATCATAATTTATTCGGAGATTTGGGTTTATGACAATAGCAGTCGAACGCCCTCAAGTCACCAGAGGATGGTTTGATGTCCTCGATGACTGGCTGAAGCGTGATCGCTTTGTATTCGTAGGATGGTCTGGTATCCTGCTTTTCCCCTGTGCCTATCTATCTATCGGCGGATGGCTCACCGGAACTACCTTTGTTACCTCTTGGTACACTCACGGACTCGCCAGTTCCTACCTCGAAGGCTGCAACTTCCTGACCGCTGCAGTCAGCACCCCCGCCAACAGTTTGGGTCACTCCCTGCTGTTCCTGTGGGGTCCCGAAGCTCAGTGGGACTTTACCCGCTGGTGTCAATTAGGGGGTTTATGGGCTTTTGTAGCTCTACACGGAGCTTTCGCGCTAATTGGGTTCTGCCTGCGTCAGTTAGAAATCGCCCGCTTAGTTGGCATTCGTCCTTATAATGCGATCGCTTTCACCGGTCCTATTGCCGTGTTCGTGAGCGTATTCTTAATGTACCCCTTGGGTCAATCTGGATGGTTCTTTGCTCCCAGCTTTGGTGTAGCAGGCATCTTCCGGTTTATCCTATTCTTCCAAGGATTCCACAACTGGACGCTCAACCCCTTCCACATGATGGGAGTTGCCGGCATCCTGGGTGGTGCGCTACTCTGTGCTATTCACGGTGCTACAGTAGAAAACACCCTGTTTGAAGACGGAGAAGGATCTAACACCTTCCGTGCTTTTGAACCCACCCAAGCCGAAGAAACCTACTCCATGGTGACAGCTAACCGCTTCTGGTCCCAGATTTTCGGTATTGCTTTTTCCAACAAACGCTGGTTACACTTCTTCATGCTGTTTGTTCCTGTAACAGGGCTGTGGATGTGTTCCATCGGTGTAGTAGGTCTAGCTTTGAACCTGCGTGCTTATGACTTCGTGTCACAAGAATTGCGCGCGGCAGAAGATCCTGAGTTTGAAACCTTCTATACTAAGAACATTCTACTTAACGAAGGTATTCGCGCTTGGATGGCTCCAGCCGATCAACCTCACCAAAACTTTGTATTCCCCGAAGAAGTTCTACCTCGCGGTAACGCTCTGTAATCTGGGACTACTCACATAACCACCAATTAACCCCCTTTCCTCAACGGATTGGGGGTTTTGGTTTGATTTTGATTTTATGGGTTCAAAAGGCTTCTGATGGTTTCGATCCGATCGCGATTAACTCCCAAATCTGACTCTCCGAGTCGGGATGCCGATCGCACTTGAATCACCCCCGCCTCATCATCCAAATAAAATTCTACATCATCCACAAAGCCCATAATCGCCGAGGTAAATTCGGCATTAAGATAATGGTCATCCGCCGTCACGATTTTGGCGTTGTCCATACTCTCCACCACTTGTTTGATTTGAGCGAATGCTTCCTCCCCAGAGGTGGAATAGGTGAAAGGTTCGATATAGTGAACCCCGTCCTGGCTTTGGGTGGAAACGCAGTTAGGGGAAGCAGGACAATCGGAAAGATAGCCGTCGTGTACTCCTAGGTTATCGGGTCGCTTTCCTGAGAAGGAAAACAGACTCCCTAGGACGCTGGGATGGGTAGGCGCAGCCACCGCCACGGTTTCCCCCCCAAAATATCCAACCAGTCCCAACCATAAGGCGATCGCCATCGGTAGTAATTTCTTGTGCAAGAATCTTAGGGGCGAAATCTGCATATATATAACTCTCCCGTTCAATTGATTGATATCGATACTTCCCCGATTCTATCCCAGGAGGCGATCGCCCTGTAGCGCGACGGGGGAGGAATAGGTAATCATAGAAGCCGGGAGTTTCAACCTCATCCTGCCGGAACTAACCGAGTCACTTTTAGGCGAAAATTTCCGCCTCTTCTTTCCCCAAAGGCGCGAACTCTCACAATATAATCCCCTCCCTCCATAATGCGAGCAAACAGGAGAGAGTTGGTTGTCCCGTCCGGGCCGTCGTCATTTTCTGCGATCGCTATACCATCATCCGATAACAACACCACCACAGTATCAAATTCATCCGACATCAGCTCAATCATCACTTGTTCATTGCTTGGGAGACGGACGCGATAATCCCGTAAAAAGCCGCCATCTCCTATGGGAATATCTCGTTCCGAGAGGATGTCCTCTACCACCTCACCCGGAACGATGGAAATGGGTTGATACATGACCTGTTGCGCTTGTAGCGGACCTGTTGCCAGTGCTAATGTACAAGCCGTGAGACTCGCCAGTAAACTTGAAGACCAAGAGGAAATAGACAGGTTTTTCATAGAGTTTAGAGTTACCGTGAAAATGAAACCCTTTTATGAGAATCTGTGCCTGGCGCGCTGAAAACCTTTCCCGTAGCGACAAACCTCGCCCTATGACTCCCTGACCGAAAACTAGAAACCAACCATTAACCCGGTTTTTGCCTCGCCCGGAATATATATATGGCGGCACACTTTCCCATGGTGTTATATTACGTCAAATTTCCCCGGAAGTCAAGCCCCCATCCCCAAAAATTTCCGCACCCGTCAACGCCATCTCTAGCCTGCATAAAAAACCCCTGCCAGAATCGATAGAACATTGTTAGCATAATTAGTGAGATAAGATATCTGGGAGGCATTGGGAAGATGGCAACAACCTTAGCACAGGTGGCGGGTTTTCTGGATAACCGCCGATGGCACTACCACAGCGACACCGACCGAAATCGCATCATTACTGGGGTACAGTCCGAACAGGTCGAGAATTTCACGATTGTCATTCAACTACAGGAAGACGGGGAATATTTAGCCCTGTTTGCGCCGCAACTCTTGAACCTGAAAAACCATGTATATAAAGGCGTGGCATTTCAGACAAGCCTTCCTGTTGAGCCATCTTCTCAAAATATTCGATGACCTCAATTCCCAGAGAAATAGTGACTTGTTTTTTTAAGGGTTCCGCAAAAGGATTGGGTCTCCTTTTCATTTGGGAAAGCGGATATTCCGGTTCCATGAGTTTATCTCCGATATTCTTGGCTATGCGGTGCGTCAGGTGACGCACCCTACGAGGGTGATAATTATTAATTATTAATTGTAGGGGCGGGTTCTGCGGTCAAATTTCCCTCCCAACGAGGATATTAATAAACCCGCCCCCAAACCCGTCGCCGTCAACGGTTGATAAACCGCGTTTTCAACAGGACTATGCGGTGCGTCAGATGACACACCCTACGGTTGCTGAGAAACCGGGTTTCTTGATTTCGGCGGTTAAACCCCGGTTTTTTGAACAGGACTATGCGGTGCGTCAGGTGACACACCCTACGGCTACTGAGAAACCGGGTTTCTTGATTTCGGCGGTTAAACCCCGGTTTTTAATTAGCCGTTTACCCGATGGGTTATCCCCCACAGGCATATATATGCGCCCACCTTTTCCCATGCTATTATGATATGTCAAGTCCTCCTCAAAGTCAACCCCTAATTAGGAGAAATTTTGGGGGGATTAAGAAGATTATGGAAAGTGCGATCGCACTGGGGGAAATGTGGGATAATCTCAGGAGGTCTACCGAGTTGATAAATCTGGCAATGACACGAGATTCTAAATGTCCCGATAAGGAAGTAAAAGAGATTTTGCGCCGATCGCTAAAAACCTAATCGGTGAAAGAACGTAAACGCCTACGACGGGAGGCGATGCGAATGATGATAGCTGCACCGGAACACTGTTTTTGGAAGGGAGAACCGCCACAATATCGCGATGATTTGATATATATTGAAGCGACGGCGGCGGCTTGGGATTATATCGATCGCAAAATTCATGGAAATGTCCGGGGTGGCGAAGTTTATGACCCCGATATTGACAACGCTGCTAGTCCCTTCACTCTCTGGAATATTCGCTGCAAATGGGCATATCAAGACATCCTGAAAAAACGCAGACAGTTAATCGATGATCATCCCCCCACACCAGACCCGGAAACACCTTACAATATTGAAAATGAACCGCAGCCGTCGGTAGATATTCCTCGGTTACAACGCATTCGCCGAGAAATTGAAAATGACCCAACGGGGGAGTTAAGGAGTTCTTTTGTACGCCAAACCCCACCGCCGCCGATTACGGTTCAAGATGCTTTATTGTTCATTTATGATTGCGTGTCTCGCGGGGAAAAATACACCCTAAAATTGGTGGCGGAACATTTTAAGATCCCGCCGGGTGTCGTCAACTCTGCTTGGAGTCGCACCATCAGTCCCCTGTTGAAAAAAATGGGCGATCGCCTATCTCAGGAACTAGATTTATATGATGGGGATATTTACCCTGAAACAAGCTGTTAACCAGAGGATTATTTAAGCATCATGAACACTCAAGAATTATTCGGTCAACTGATTCCGATACCCCCGCAAATCACCGATTATTTACAAAGGATTTCCGGTGACATTGAACCCTCCCAATTTCCAGAGATTGCGGAAAGAGCGATCGCTGTTTGGGTGGTGCATCGATATCTAAAAAGGTTCGATTATCAATCGGATTTCCGCAGCAGTAGCGCCTGGAATATCGCCGCCCAGGTTTTGACGGATTGGGGGGATTTGGAAATCTGGGAAGAAGGGGAAAGTTTGGGCATTGTGGAATGTATCCCCCTCCCAGCGAATGCCGAAAGTTTGGAGATTCCCGAAGGTGCCGTAATAAGCGATCGCATAGCCTATATTGCAGTAGAAATTAACCCGCCCCAAACCTGGGGAAAAATTGTCGGATTTACCCCCACCCTAGAAATAGAAGACCCGGAATTGAGTATCGATCGCGAAGACCTGTTAGAATGCGATCGACTGTTGGATTTATTGGAACTCGCCGAACCCCTCGCCGACCCGTCCCGATTTGCCGAATTAGAGTCCTATTGGTCGGGTTTGGGTGAATGGTCTGCGGAAGCACGCCAAGCAGTTGTCGCCCAACTGGAAAGAGCCTTATTATTGGAAACCATGGAACCCCTACAAGTGGAGTCCGCCGCCCAGGAAGTAGAAGCGTTAATCGCCCAATCTGTAGCCGAGTCAGCGCGAGAATTGGCAGTGCGAGAAAATGCCGAAGATGAGTCTCGCCAAGAACTGCGATCGATTTTGCGGCGGTTATTCGAGTCATTGCGGGGAGCAGAAGATTAATCACCAGCCCCCCTACCCCCAAGGGATGGCAAGGCTCTAGGAGCCTCCTGGGGCTTGTTGGTGGCGATCGCGGTTGAGGGTGCAACCTGCCCCTGCATAAAAAATCACGATTTCCCAGTTAGTTATCTAGGGGGGTTCTCCCCAAATATAACTATCGAATTGCAGGCACAATCATGGAACATATAGCCAACATTCTGCCCAACGTGATTCCCCATATCAACACCGCCCAAAACGGCTTATATCCCCTGGTAGAAAATGCGATCTTCACCTCTGCTATCAGCCTAGACCGCCTACCCTACGCCGTCCGCTGGCACATTCCGGCTAAGAAATATTCCCAGGCGAAAGGCTGGCTGGAAGAACTGACCCGACCCGCCGGAGGCCACAACGCCACCTTTTCCCATGGCAATTGGTGGAGTCCGGTCACCAAAACTTGGGTGAAAGAACCGATAGTTTTGGTAAAATCTTACATGACGGCTGCGGTTTTGGATCAACACCTAGGGGCAATGCTGCGGGGTTCTTATCGCATGGGTCGCACACTGGGAGAAGAAGCGATCGCTTTGGAAATTCTCAGCCATAACATCATGCTAGTCATTCCCACAGATACTCGGATCTCCCCTTGACTCCCGACGGCTGTCGCCCGTCATTCTCCCGTAGAGAAGCAGAAGCCCGCACCTATCCTAACGGGTGGGTGTCGGGAATATGTCATGGTATACCAATTTTGATAAAATGAGAACTATAGACCGACAGTGAAACCGGAACCAGATACCATGGCTAAAACCGTTGCCGATGTAATGACCCCTAATCCCCTTGTGATTAGTCCTGATGCGCCCCTGGCTGATGCGATCGCCCTACTAGCCCAGAACCGAATTGGAGGGCTTCCCGTGATGGATAACACGGGTAAATTGGTGGGCTTTATCTCAGAAACTGATATTATCTGGCAGCAAAGTGGCGTGACCCCACCAGCCTACATCACTATTCTCGACAGTGTGATTTATCTGGAAAATCCCTCTCGCTACGAAAAAGAACTACATAAAGCCCTAGGTCAAACCGTGGGAGACGTGATGAGTAACGGACCCATGATCACCATTAAACCAGATTGCTCTCTGTCAGAAGCAGCCCGGTTGATGAACCAAAAACAAGTGCATCGGCTGCCAGTTTTGGATGGATCCAAAAAATTAATCGGTATTTTGACCTGTGGGGATATTATCCGAGTCATGGCTATGGGTACTGATGACGACTAAAGCACATCGGTTTCCCCAGTTGTTGTGAGTTTTCTCTCATCGCCGAATAAGATGGGAATAGTCCTTAAAGGTTAGTTCTCCCCCTAGGGTGAGAGTCGCCCCGGACCTTAACCGACAGCAACTGCTTAACTGTTTAACCAAAATGACTATTACTCCAGAGTCCATTATGCAACAACTGAGTTCGGAAAATCTTGGCGATCGCTTACGGGCAGTTAACCAAATCCGTCAACTCGAAAAAAATATCGGCTTTCAACTCCTGCAAACGGCGATCGCTGACCGAGATACCCGAGTCCGATATGCAGCAGTGAGCCAAATGGCCAGCCTCGGACACCAAGATCGCGATCGGTCTTTAACCCTGTTGCGCGATTGTCTGCTTAATGACCCAGAAGCTGATGTCCAAGCCGCCGCAGCCGATTCCATTGGGGCTTTGAAACTCACAGAAGCCTTTGAAGACCTGCATCAGGTTTACCATAATACCTCTGAATGGTTGGTGCAATTGAGCATTATTGCCGCTTTAGGAGAATTGGGAGATCCGCGCGGCTTTGAACTCCTCCAAGATGGCTTGATTAATGGCAACGAATTGATCCAAACCGTTGCTATCAGCGCTTTGGGAGAATTGGGCGATCGTCAAGCCATACCCCTATTGATATCTCGTGCATCAGACCCAGATTGGCAGATCCGCCACCGCATCGCCCAAGCCTTATCTCGCCTGGGGGGTGAGGAAGTTCAAGAGGTTTTGCAACAATTGGCTACTGATGAAGTTTCCCAAGTCGCCCAAGAAGCACAATCAACACAAAATTCCTAAAATCTGGGTTTCTCAGACGGTGCAATTTCTGGTAGCGTAAATATAAAGTACGAGCCGAAAAGGCTGATCTCGGCTAATCTATCGTTATTTGTACTTACGCTTATCCTTTCTGCTTGGGAGAAAAAAATGTTAACACTTCTGTTTCAAGTGCTTTTGGCGGCTTTGGTGATTGTGTCCTTCCTCATGATTGTCGCAGTCCCTGTGGCTTATGCTTCTCCTCAAAATTGGAGTCAGTCTAAGCCCCTCATTTTTATCGGTTCTGGCCTGTGGGCGGTTCTGGTGATTTTAGTAGGAGTTTTTAACTACTTGGTTGTTTAGCCCCTAGGCTATTGACAACCAACTTAGAAGAGGTGAGAGGAATGGGGAAATCTTCCGCCCCAAACCTCTATCCTCACATCCTCGATAGATAATTTAGACTACTTATATTATGACGGTTTTTGAAGGTACTTTTACTCAGCTTGAGTCCGTAAAGTTGGCGATCGTAATTGGTCGGTTTAACGATTTGATTACTACTAAACTACTAGAAGGGTGTCAAGATTGTTTAAAACGACATGGGGTAAATCCCGAACCCCACGGGACTCAGGTTGATTATATTTGGGTTCCTGGTAGTTTTGAAATTCCCATGGTTGCTAATCAATTAGCCCTCAGCGGTCGCTATGATGCTATTATTTGTCTGGGTGCGGTCATTCGCGGACATACTCCCCATTTTGATTATGTGGCGGCGGAAGTGTCTAAGGGAATTGCCGCTTCTGCCTTCCAAACTGGCGTACCTGTGATATTTGGTATCTTAACTACTGACTCTATGCAGCAGGCCTTGGAACGCGCCGGAATTAAAAGCAACAAGGGCTGGGATTATGCTATGAATGCCCTGGAAATGGCAAGCCTAATGCGACAAATGCGCCATAAAGGACGCTCCGGGCCTTATTTGCCTAATACTATTGGTGCGACATCAACTCCGGTTTTATCCGCCGGTGTCGATACCGATGAACAGTCGGAATTGTCTACGGAATCAGGCGATCGCTCTAATCAATAACACGGTAAATAATTTACTTGGAGAACTGCCCAATATTTAAGCTGTTAATTATCGTAGTTTGCGGGATGATTGACCATGAAAATTAAACAGGCGATCGACCTCCATAAATTCTTGACTTTCCTGGTAGTCCTGGGGTTGATGGTCGCATATAATAACTTTACTATCGGCCCCTGGGTTTATCTCGCTCTCCACGGAACCTATGGGATTTTGTGGTTGCTAAAAAGCCGTATTTATCCAGATAAACAGTGGGAACAACAAATTCCTTGGTGGCAGGGAGTGGGCGTGTTTACGTTTTTAATCTTATATTGGGTGGCTCCATTTATATTAGTTAGTAGTCACTCCGAACCACCAACCCCATTAATTGCTGCCGCCATTTCTATTAACCTGTTCGGGGTATTTTTGCACTACAGCAGCGATGCTCAAAAATACTACACCTTAAAATATAAACCCGGATTAATTACTGAGGGATTTTTTGCCCGTTCTCGGAATATTAATTATGGGGGAGAACTTCTGATTTACCTATCTTTTGCTATGTTAGCACAGCATTGGCTACCGTTTTTGATTCTGGGCTTATTTGCGATCGCTATTTTTCTGCCCAATATGCTCAAAAAAGATGAATCCCTCTCCCGCTACCCAGAATTTGAACAATATCGCCAAAATTCGGGGCTACTCTTGCCCAAATTATGGGGCAAAATCCCCGACTCTAACCCTAGTGCGATCGCCCCAAATAATGATGGATGATTCCCTGAATTTAATCTTACTGTTAAAAATAGTAAAGATATAGAGATAAAATAGACATATTGCGAGACAATATGTTTAGGGAATACCGATAGGGTAGTCCCGGATACCGTTGAGTTTTAGTTATTTACCCAATTAACTGGGTAGGAGGTTGTGATATGGTACAAGCTGTGATTCCTAGTGCCGTCAAATATTCCATTCAAGTCATTCAAGACGAGGCGCGTAACCTCGTAGAAAAAGGATTAATCGATCGCCATCAACCAATTTACACCATGTGCCAGTATATCCCAGCCCGTGAGTGGGATTGGGTCGAGTGTGAATTAGAACAAAATGATTTTTTGCTCAGAGATCGAGTCATTGACCTTTTAGGTCGTGAGGACTGGAAGGAAGACTAGATTGATAGATAAGGATATTAGCATAAATCTTCGCGTCAGCTTGATTAGGGCGCTGGCTAATTGCGCCCTGGTAACTGCTATTTTAAGAATCCGTCGGAGAATCAATATTAGCCTTGAATGGGGACGGTGGGCGATCGCTACTCCAAGCCCACCAAGCACAACCACATTGACAGTGATAAAATTCTTGCCACTTGCGGCGGTTATTATCCCCATACACAGGCGATCGACGATTAATCCACACCTGTTGAGCTTCCAAACTGCTGGCCGAACATTGGGGACAGCAAAACTCAAAGGCGTGAACAGCATCACTGGTCCAGTTAGGGGGTGTTAGCTGAAAAGCATCCATTTTAATCAGACTTTTTGCCCTATTGTAGAGTGTATTTGGCTATGGCAACATACCCAATTCAAATATGCTTGCGTTTCAACCGGATCTGGTGCAAGATTCGTAGTAAGCAAAATCCTTAGCTACCCATTTATCATCGGGTGATGACTTAGCTCAAAGGTCTATATCCACCCCCGGATCAGTCAAAGCTATGGTTGCGGGTGCAGCTTCTCCATTATTCAGTTTCCGCACTTAGGGAAAGATTTATGAATCTACTGCTGAATTTAATTTCCCTACTGGGAATTGCTGGTTTGTGCTTTATTGCTTGGTTAGGTTCCGAAAACAAGCGCGTCATCCCCTGGAATGTGATCTTTTGGGGAATAGGCTTACAAATGGTTATTGGACTCATTGTATTTGTCTTAGGTAGCCAATTAGTCGAGGGACTCAGCACCCTGCTTAACTCAATTTTGGACGCTTCCGAAGCTGGGGCGCGATTCTTATTTGGTGGACCACAATCAATTTTGGTAGCTGACCCAGACTTTCGCGCTGGTCCGGGTCCCGCTGGACGTTGGATTGCTAGGGCTGTGGGAACTCCCTTTGTCGCAGTTCCGGGCGATCGCATTGGTCCCGATAATCTTAACCCCGGTTTTGCTTATGTTCTAGCATTTCGCGCCCTTCCCCAAGTCATTTTCTTTGCAGGTTTGGTCAGCTTATTATATAGACTGAATATCATTCAGCCTGTTGTACAAATATTCGCCAAAATCTTTCAGAAAACCATGGGAATTAGTGGCGCTGAATCCCTATCCGGTGCTGCTAATATTTTTGTGGGTATTGAATCTGCGATCGCGGTAAAACCCTATTTATTAGACATGACCCGCAGCGAACTCTGTGCCATTCTCGCCAGTTGTTTCGGGTCGATCGCTTCCTCCGTTTTAGCATTATATGCAGGATTTCTCAGACCGACTTTTCCCAACATCACCGGACACCTAGTTTCTGCCTCTTTAATGACAATTCCCGCCTGTTTTGTCATTGCCAAAATTCTAGTTCCAGAAACTGATCAACCCAAAACTCTGGGGAAAGTTCCCGAAGAACCAAAAGCCGATAAAGCCAGCCTCCCTAACCCTATGGATAGCTTAATCGGTGGTGCTTTAGATGGCGTGAAAATGGCAGTAGGAATAGCCGCCGCCTTGATTGCAATTTTGGGAATGGTCGCTTTAGTCAATTTGGTTTTTGCTACTTTGGCAGGATTTTCCGAAAGTGATTTTTTCCTCCTTAGTTGGATAGGTAATCTATTTCAGGTCATTACCCTACAAAACATTTTGGGAGCCTTATTTTTACCTCTGACTTTTTTAACTGGGGTTTCCCTCGAATGGCAAGAACTATGGCAGTCTTCCCTGTTAATTGGCAGAAGGCTTTTGGAAACTAATATCCCCCCCTATCAAGCCCTCGCTCAACTTAATGCTAACGGCGAAATTAGCAACCGCGCCATGTTAATTGTTAGCTATGTTTTGTGCGGATTTACTCATTTTGCCTCCTATGGAATTTTCGTCGGTGGTTTATCTTCCTTAATTCCTAGCCGACGTTCGGAAGTCGCATCTTTAGGCTTTACTGCCTTATGGGCAGGTACTTTAGCCACTTTAATGACAGGCTGTATGGCGGGATTCTTTGACTTTGGAAATCCTGCTATTTTTGGAAAATAATTAACTAGATTAATTCGGGCTTATTTTGAGGAGGAATTATGCAACCAAAACGCCTGAAAATTATAGGCTTGGGACTCATCACCGCTTTACTTTTATTGGTGTTCGGTAATATGGATCGCCTACCATTTACCAGCATATCAGGAGAATCGGCGATCGCTCAACAGACCACTCCGACACCCACTCCGACACCCACCCCAGAAGCTACCCCAGAAGCTACCCCAGAAGCCACCCCAGAACCCGCACCGCCGCCGGAACCGACAAATTCTGTGGAAGCATTACCCCTAAGTGGTAGCGCCTTCAAGGACCCCCAAGGTCGTTTTGAGGTGGGGATTATTCAAGATTTTAATGTCGGGTTTGCGGGCAATTTTCCCCTGTTTGAGTCACCAGATGGTAACTTGGCTTATACAGTGGTAGCTAGATATCGCGAAAGCGATCGCACTTTACCCGAATTAGCGATCGCGCAAATTGCGATCGAAATCTTTGAGCGCGGGGAAGGTTTTAGACCCGGAAATTTTGAAACTTTGGGGACTGGGGAAGTACAAATGCCTTGGACAGGAACCTTAAAAATCGGAGCCAGAAGCCAGCCTATGTCAGGAGTAATTTTTGCTCGTCAAGCTGGTAATCAAATCCTAGTTTTATTAGTGTCTGCCACAGCAGCAGGAGCCCCCAACATAGAGGGAGCAGTTGCAGCTTTATCCGACACACTACAACCTCTGTAAAAGTAATTAATAATTAATAATTAATAATTATTAATTATTAATTATTAATTGTAGGGGCGGGTTCTGCCGTCAATTTTCCATCCCCACCAGGATATTAATAAACCCGCCCCACCGTTTCCCCTGAGAAACCCGGTTTCTCAAAGAAACCGGGTTTCTGGACCACGATATGGGGGTGGTGTCGTGGTGCGTCAGATGAACCCAATTGGCCGTTGACCCGATAGGTTATCCATATAACGCACCCTACGGGGGTGATAATAATCAATTATTAATTATTAATTGTTAACTATGAATCCTGATACAGAAATCCGTCATCTATTAGATTTAATGCCAGCCTCCGGTCGCATGATGGCTAGACTAATTGCTAATCCTCGACAGTCTACTGTAATTCAATGTGAATTTCCCCTTCCGTGGAAAACTACTAGACCCATTTTGATTAATTTTGACTTGTGGAAACAGCTATCAAGACCTCAGCGAGATTTATTGTTGTTGCGGACTGTTAGTTGGGTTACTAATGTGCAATGGTTTAAACCTGACTGGAATCAAGGCATTGTGGTGGCGGGAATAGTCGGAGTTGGGGTACAATTTATGCAGCAGGATGCTGTTGGTGTTCTCCTGGCTGGAGGATTAGCTGCTATAGGTGTGCGTCGGGTATGGCAGGCTAATCAACGCTCTGAGATGGAGTTAGAAGCTGATGATATCGCCATTAGGGTAGCCACGCGACGGGGTTATGAGGAAGCGATCGCAGCAGCCGCTTTAGCAGAGGCGATCGAAGTTGTGGCTACAATTGAGGGTCGCCGGGGATTGAGTTTTATGGAATTAGTCCGCTGTCAGCATCTCAAAGCGATCGCCAACTCTTATAAGGGCCATAATTAATACGATCGCACCATTCGCCAAGTTTGAATAGCCTAACTTACCAGAGGGGAGAATCAGCTCCCCTGTGTTTTCAACGTCGCCAAAGGGTTTCGCCGCCGGGACGGTCAATTAGCGTCACACCATTAGCCTGTAGTTGGTCACGAATGCGATCGCCTTCCGCATAGTTTTTAGCCTTTCTAGCCGACTGTCGTTGTTTAACCAAATCCTCAATTTCAGCGTCGCTAATTCCCTGAGTCGCCGCTGGTGGTTGTGCTTGTGTTACAGCTTCCAACCCGAAAACTCCCGCTAACTCCACCAAAGTTTTCCAGGTCGCATAAATGCGATCGCTCGGGGTATCAGTCTTACCTTCATGAGCCAATAAATTCCCTTGGCGGCGCAACTCTTTAGCCAATTCAAACAACACAGCCAAACCCCCAGGAGTATTAAAATCATCATCCATAGCCACTCGGAAGCGTTGGAGTGCATCTTCTGTCGTGTCGTATTTACTGGGAGATGAATCAGCAGACCACCCCAAGCGCGCGCCGTATTGTTCCGCAAATAATAACCCATCTTTCAAGGTTTCCCAGCCATTTTTAGCTGAGGCGATCGCCTCATCAGTAAAATCGAGAGGTTTACGATAGTGACCCTGTAGAATAAATAAGCGCACCACCATAGGGTCTACAGGGCGATCGAGCAATTCACGAATCGTCGTAAAATTGCCCAAAGACTTAGACATTTTTTCCCCACCGACCGTCACCATACCATTGTGCATCCAATATCGAGCCAGAGTTTTACCAGTCGCCGCCTCAGACTGAGCGATTTCATTTTCATGGTGAGGAAACACCAAATCACCCCCGCCGCCGTGAATATCAATAGTTTCTCCCAGTAGTTGTCGGACCATAGCCGAACATTCAATGTGCCACCCCGGACGACCGGGACCCCAAGGAGAATCCCAGGCGGGTTCTCCCGGTTTAGCAGCTTTCCAGAGAGCAAAATCCGCCGGATTTTTTTTCTTGAGAGTTTCCGGGTCAGCCACAGCTACGCGACCACTAGCCCCCATTTGTAGGTCTTCGAGTTGTCGCCGGGAGAGTTTACCATAATCGGGAAAGTGACCGACATTGTAATAAACGTCTCCATCGACAGCATAAGCGTGTCCTGTAGCCGTGAGTTGCTCAATAAGTTGGTGAATTTCCTTGATATGATCTGTCACCCTAGGATAAGCCTTAGCATCCCGTACATTTAGCCGCCGCAGGTCTTCAAAGTAAGCGTCTATAAAGCGTTGGGATACCGCCTCCATAGTGCTTTCTTGTTCTTTAGCGCGGTTAAGGATTTTGTCGTCAATGTCGGTAAAATTCTGGACGTAGTTAACTTCATATCCTGACCATTCCAGATAGCGGCGTACCACGTCCCAGGTCGTGTAGGATCGTGCATGACCCAAATGGCAATAGTCATAAACTGTAACCCCGCAGCAGTACATTTTGACTTTTCCGGGTTCTAGGGTGGTAAAGGTTTCTTTTTGGCGGGTTTGGGTGTTATAGATTTTTAGAACCATGTTGAGTCTTAATAGTGTAAATGCTTAGGCTGGCTAGGGTTTAGCTAAGGATGGCTGATTTGATAGGGACGGCGTTAAAGAAACAGGATCTAGCCCCCGTGTGACAGGCTACGTCCCCAATTTGCTCGATTTTGAGCAGGAGGACATCAGCATCACAATCGTAGTATAGGGCTTTGAGCTTTTGAATGTGTCCTGATGTGGCTCCTTTGTGCCACAGTTGCGATCGCGATCGACTCCAATAGTGAACTTCACCCGTTGTTAGGGTTTGTTGCAACGATTGGCGATTCATCCAAGCCATCATTAATACTGTACCGTCTTTATGGTCTTGGGCGATCGCTGGAATTAAACCTTGTGGATTAAATTTTAGGCTATCGATCCATAATTGGTCTTGGTTCATGGTTAGGGATTTCGTGTAAACATTGTTGTAGGTCTTGGGTGAGGGTTTCGCGGTTCAGGTCTCGACCGATAAATACTAATTGATTTGGGGGTTCGCCGCGAGGATAATTAGGCGTAAGCTGATAGCGTTTTCCGCTGAGTTGGAATAGGTGAGAGGAGTTGTTACCTTGATACCAGATAAATCCTTTGGCGCGAAATACATTCGTTGGTAGGCGATCGCTTAAGAAGGTCTGGAATTTTTCCACACTCAGAGGGCGATCGCTGCTAAAGGATACAGCCACAAATCCATCATTAGCTAGATGTTCCGAATGGTGATCATGGTCTGGTTGCTCCCCAAAGTCTGGGTGGGAATATTCTATTCCCCAAATACTCGCTAAGGGAACCTCACCGTATTCGCTCGTCATTATACGAGCATCGGGTTTAAGCTGGCGGATCTGTTTTTGGATGCGATCGTATTTTTCTGGGGATACCAAATCGATTTTATTGAGCAAAATCAGATCACCCCAAGCAATTTGGTTAAGCGCAGCTTCACTGTTAGCCAATAGGTCTGGCGAAAACGTATCAGCATCTACCAGCGTAAAAATAGCATCAAGTCGAGTCAACTTTCGCAATTCCGTCCCCGCAAAAGTCATAATAATCGGTAACGGGTCCGCTATTCCTGTCGTTTCAATCAGTAGATAATCTATGGACGTATTTCGTTGTAAAACCTCCACAATTGTATCTGCTAGGCGGTCATTCAGGGTACAGCATATACAACCATTATTTAACTGCACCATATCATCTTCTACGTTGATCAGCAGTTGACCGTCAATACTAATCTCCCCAAATTCATTCACAAAAACCGCCACTTTCCGACCATTACGGTGACTCAGAATATAATTAACTAGGGTAGTTTTTCCACTTCCCAAAAATCCGGTAATTACAATTACAGGAACTTCCCGGTTTATGGTTAGTTTTTCCCTCGTAGTTTTCACGGCTTTTGTGACCTAATATACTTGACAAAATCCCTGTAATATGCTCCCTTCACTCCCCGCAAGCACTAGCCTGTTTTTGTAGGGTTTTAAAAATGTTATAAAACCCATTCGCACGGGAGGGAGTCAAACTAGCCTGTAGCCCAGTTTCTTCAATAAAATCGGGTTTTAATTGGCTAATTTGTTCAATAGTTAACCCATTCATTCCCTTAATTAACATAGCCAATAATCCTTTAGTTAATTGAGAGTCAGAATCACCCTGAAATTGAATACAGCCATTCGAGTCTAAACTCGCCGTCACATAAACCTGAGAAACACAACCAGGAACCTTGTTTTCTGGCAATTTTTGCTCCTCTGGAAATTCCGGCAATTTTTGAGCTAAAGTCAGTAGTTGCTCGTAACGCAGCTTATTAGAGGAGGCGCGTTTAAAGCGTTGAACAATGCGATCTAGTGCAGGGGGCCGTTGAGTCAC
Source organism: Limnospira sp. (assembly GCF_051859755.1). Taxonomy (NCBI): domain Bacteria; kingdom Bacillati; phylum Cyanobacteriota; class Cyanophyceae; order Oscillatoriales; family Sirenicapillariaceae; genus Limnospira; species Limnospira sp. The sequence goes on along the minus strand of NZ_JBIMLI010000021.1, from coordinate 26,004 downwards.
AGGTGAAGCCATGATATTCTACGAGCATAAATATACAACAAGTCAATAAGCCGATTTTGTATTTTAACGCAAATTTTCCTATTCGTTGATGTAGACTTGATGGCGATCGCGATCGAGGGGAGGGTTCACCAGTCAAACCAGAGACCCCCCCAAAAGTCTAGCGAAGGATTAGAGCAACTTCCTTAGCGAAATAGGTAAGAATCAGATCCGCCCCGGCTCGTTTCATGCTGGTGAGCGTTTCTAGCATCACCTTTTTCTCATCAATCCAGCCCATACGTCCGGCTGCGCGAATCATCGCATACTCACCACTAACATTATAGGCCGCCACAGGTACATTTGTAGCTTGTCGAACCTGCGAAATAATATCAAGATAGGCCAGCGCTGGTTTCACCATCACCATATCCGCTCCCTCTTGCACATCTAACATAACTTCTTTGATCGCTTCGCGGCTATTAGCCGGATCCATTTGATAGGTTTTCTTATCGCCAAATTTCGGAGCCGAGTCTAACGCATCCCGGAAGGGGCCATAGTAAGCCGAAGCGTATTTAGCCGAGTAAGCCAGGATACCAACGTTTGTATAACCTGCTGCATCGAGTCCTTCACGAATTGCGCCGATCCGTCCATCCATCATGTCCGAGGGTGCTACTATATCCGCTCCCGCTTCCGCGTGGGATATCGATTGTTTAACTAGAACTTCCACCGTTTCATCGTTGAGGATTTCACCGCTATCGCTGACGATACCATCATGACCTTTGCTGGAAAACGGGTCTAGGGCTACATCCGTGATAATCATGATGTCGGGAACAGCTTGTTTGATGGCTCTGACTGTCCGCTGTACCAGTCCTTCCGGATTATAGCTTTCCGTACCCGCGTTGTCTTTTTTTTCTTCCGCTACTAGGGGAAATAACGCAATAGCCCGAATCCCTAATTCCGATGCTTCTGCTACTTCTTTCAGTAATAGGTCTAGGGTGTAGCGGTAGCTTTCCGGCATTGAGGGGACTTCCACTTTCTGATTTTCCCCTTCCATCACGAATAGGGGATATATCAGGTCGTTAACTGTTAGTTGTGTTTCTTGCACCATCCGCCGCAGCGCATCGGTACGACGTAGACGACGGGGACGTTGGACAAGGTTTAATCTATGGTTTTCTGATGACATGAGATAACAGTTGTTTTCTTTTATACAGCCAAATTGACTGTTTATTATCCCACCGATCGCTATCGTTTTGGCCTGTTGATACAAATCAATACAATCCCCAAAAAGTTGATTTTTTATTCAATTTTAAAAAAAATGTTCGGCCAGATTACTGTGGGGGTTGACATCTACCGGAACTCATGGCATAGTATTGACATACTCTTTCATAATGGAAATATTACTCACCATAAAAAAATTGCCAACATTTCCATTATCTAAAATGGTATCACAAGCCCAGCCAAAAAGCAAGCAACCCCCCCAGAAAAAAATTTTTCGCAACATTTATTAACATTTTGTTACAAAACTTAACACAATTCCGCTAGTGATTGATTAAGTGATTAAGCGATCGCCTGATGAGAAGAATTAACTAGAACCGAATTTGGGGTATTTTAAGGTTAACTGGGTTATTGTCGCCAGGTGCGAAACCTTCAAGGGGGGGAAGGGAATGGCGATCAATCTGAATCGGCTCGAATAATGATTCGAGGTATTCTTGAGTATACTGAAAGTCCTGATCCAAATCCGTGCCACCCATAGGCATAGCCAACCGAGAGGGGTCGCGACCAATACTCAAGTCATCGCCGCCCAGGTCATCGAGGGAACCGGTAGCAACTGGGGGGGTAATTCCGATGATAGGTGGCAACATTTGGGTTTGTTGTAAATTCGCCCCAGCGAAAGTTGCTCCTGTTAGTCGAGCCTTAATCAGGTTAGCACCACTGAGGTCAGCTAAATCAAGAACTGCGTCATTCAATTCGGCTTGATTTAGAAATGCACCGCTCAAATTAGCGCCAGTTAGATTTGCACCTTTAAGGTCTGCACCTTCGAGGTTAGCATTAGCTAAGTTAGCATTTTCCAGGTTAGCATTTCGGAGGTCTACCCCAATAAGATGGGCTCCTGATAGATCAGCCCCTCTAAGATCGCAACCTTGACAAAATCTGGTTTCTAGTAGTTGTCTCAGGTCTGCTGGATTTTCAGCTCGAATTGGAGAGGCGAAGCCTAGGGATACTATGGTTGTGGCTGCCCCTAGAATCATGACTGTTGATAAAGTCTTCATCTTTTTGTCCTCCTGAATGGACAGATAGGAATTATGTTTTATTCCTCATGTACTCTAGGATATAGCATAACGGAATTATATGGGCGATCGCTTCTCCCCTGAGACATAAATTTTAACGTTGATGAAATCCGGTAATCGGCGAGTATATCAGCAATTATCTCTATGATTTAGGGGATCATATCTGATTTGATAGGGGTTAGTGAGATCTTCAGGCGATCGCCCCATGGCGGGTGGATATTGAGTCAGGGCGAAGAATATTGTGGATTTCAGCGAGGTAGGTGGTCGTGGGTAAAATAAATATGACCGAGGGTGCGATCGTTGTAGGTTCGTTTAGTGAAGCGCCAACCCGGTTCTAAAAAGATTTTGGTAAAGCCACTAGACCGACCAAAGCTGCGACCGATGATAATGGGTGGTGCGTAGACATCAGCGCGAGAGTTAGCGACCAGTAAAATCTCTCCTGGAGTAGCTTGGACGGTGAGACTATGGCTGAGGGCGAGGTCTTGTCCTCCCATGCGAACCGAATAGCCGTTACTGTCGGTGGCGCGTCCACAAATTCCGCTAAAGTCGAAGTTGAGAAGTAGGGGTTCAACTTGAACGGGACGGCTGCCATTTTCACTCCAACAGGGTCGGGAATCAGAAATTTGTTCAACGACTACTAGGGAGTAACCAAAGGCGCGGGGAACAGCCATAGCTACGAATCGCTCCTGATCAACTTCCTGTTGACCAAATTGGACTGCATTGGCACCAGAAAATCCAGTGATAATGGAGAAGGTAGCTGCTGCTAGGGTGGTAATGGTTTGTGTTAGTGAGATCTTCATCTTCAAAATCTGTTCAACTGTTGAGTGTTAGAACTGCGGACTGTGCGATCGCATCTGTAGGTCTGTAGGTAAGAAGTTTATGCTCCGAGGTTTAGTTTAGCGCTTTAGGGGGAACCTAGTGTTTTGTGGCTAAAAAATTGTAATCCGGTACTCCAGACTAAATAGCCACGATCATTGAGATGTAGACCATCGGTGCTGAGTTCCGGGCGCAGGTTTCCTTTTTCGTCGGTGAATAGAGGATGTAGGTCTAGGAAATAAGCACCATTGGCGATCGCGATCGCTTCTAATTCTCTATTAAGTCGGCGTATACGACGATTAGGAATTTTAAGTAGGCGATCGCGTCCTTCCCAACTAGCATTTTGATCGCTGTGGGGTAAAATCGACTGAACGACCACTTGAGCGCTGGGATGAACCCATTGCACATCTCTAATAATTTCCCGCCAGTTGGCTAAAACCGTTTGATCGTCAATTCCCCGTAACAGGTCATTGATACCGATCATGATAAATACAGTTTCTGGTTGGGTCAGGTCAAACACCTTGAGTCGTCGTAGTAATCCCGCCGAGGTTTCCCCGGATATACCTTGATTTAACCAGGTTCTCCCTGGGGGTAATAGTTCAGGGGGAAACCATAAACTTAATGAATCTCCGGCTAAAATGGTTAGGCGCGCGGGGCGATTCTGAGCCGCGAGAAGTGCTTTTTCTTTTAGCTGTTCTACCGAATCTTCGTAGGTCAAGCGATATGGTGGCTGAAATGAGGAGTTAGTGCCGTTAGGCTGAACTTCATGGGTCTGTTGGGTTTGTACTGCTGCACCAACTTGTTTTTCTTCTGAGGGTTGCGCTTGGGCTTGGGAAGTGTCGGATAATGATTGTCCCCTTAGCAATAGTAGGACAATCACCAGAGTTAGTATCCCGTTACCGATGAGGGATAACATCACCCAAGCTGGAATAGTTTTTAACGGAATCAACACGAGAATCTGAGAAACGCCCTAAAGTTGTCTACTTCTATGTTGACACTCTACCTTTGATTTTAGGGAAGGGTAGATTCTGGGTTCGCGCTACTCGCCGACCTGCCGCAGGTTTACACCAACAGTAATCGCCTCTACAATTGGCCACTCTGTGATGTAGAAGTTTAAAACGGCTGTTGTGCTACATCCTCCCTAGAAAAAGAGGAGGTTTGGCATTGTCTCATCATCAGACTCTGGATATATGGGGCGATCGCCCTAGCAATGTCTAGCAATGTGTGGAAAGAAAAAATCGCCTCCTGTAGGGGCTATGTGCCAGTTAGGAGACGATTTTTTAGCAGATAAGATGGCAGATGAGATTAGAGTTTAATAGCTTCTGCCAATTCCACCTTCGCGGCTAGGAATACCGGGGTCAATACCTCCGACACTTGCTGGGCCTACTTCTTTGAGGAATCCGTTATAGGCTTCCATACCATGTTCGGCGATGTCGAGTCCTTCATATTCATGTTCAGGATTGACGCGGATACCGACCATCGCTCTGATGGCTAACCAGAAAATAGTCGTCATGACTACTGTAAATCCGCCGATGGACAGGACACCGAGGATTTGAACGCCGAGATTAGCGCCGCCAAAGATACCGACGGCTAGGGTTCCCCAAATTCCACAAACTAAGTGAACGGAAGTAGCACCCACCGGGTCGTCAATCTGAATGCGATCGAAGAAGGCGACTGAGTAGACGACGATAACTCCGGCGATCGCACCAATTACAACTGCAGCCCACAAGGGTACAGCATCACAACCGGCGGTAATTCCCACTAAACCGGCGAGAATGCCGTTGATAATCATGGATAGGTCTGGTTTACCATCCTTAATCCAGGAGGTGAGGGTAGCAGTTACACCGCCTGCAGAGGCTGCTAAGTTCGTGGTCAAGGCGATATAGGGAACATTCTCATTAGCAGCCAATTCGGAACCGGGGTTAAATCCAAACCAGCCGATCCACAGAATTAAACATCCCAGGGTAGCAATACTCATGTTATGACCAGGAATCGCCCTAGGTTCACCGGATGGACCGTATTTGCCCATGCGCGGTCCGAGGAATGCTGCCCCCATGAGGGCGGCCCATCCTCCCACGGAGTGAACTACGGTTGATCCGGCAAAATCATGGAAGTCCATACTTGCTAACCAGCCGTTATCAGTCCAGACCCAGTGTCCGGTAATGGGGTAGGATATTCCCACCAGCAATAGGCTAAATATTAGGAAGGCGACAAATTCGATCCGTTCGGCTACTGCGCCGGATACAATAGTGGCGGCGGTACCTGCGAAGGCGACCTGGAACAGAAAGAAAACTTCTTTGGGTAATCCTTCGGGGAATGGGTCAAGTCCGTAAACGCTGGGCTCTCCAGTCAGGAAGAAGCCACCACCACCAATAAAGGGGTTTTCCCCTCCGAACATGACTGAGAATCCAAAGAACCAGTAAATTAGGGTGGCGATCGCAAATACGATTAGGTTTTTGGAGAGAATGTTAACGGCGTTTTTGTGACGACAAAATCCGGTTTCTAACATCCCGAAACCAGCGTTCATAAAGATTACCAAAATACTGGCAATCACAATCCAAATGGTATTTAAAACACCCTGCACATATTCGGGAGTTATGGGTTGTGCGTCGTCTTGGGCGACTGCTGCTAAACTCCAAAATATAATAATCAGGGCCGTGAGAGGAATGCACCCTAGTAGGCTAGGAGAAAGCCATCTGGGTCTTTTGGGCTGCAAAATTGACGGAGTAGGCTGAGGCGCAGATCCAACTACCTCAGCAAATTGCCGATAACTTCTGGTTCTCGACTTTTGGCGTTTCAACATTTGCTTACAGTTGTTCAATTTACGTTAATGTGGAAAGAATGAGGCGGCAAATGATAGCCGTCTGGTTAGAGAGATGCTTAATCTTTATGCCTACCTTACTTAATAGGTAGGTGTTAACTAGCCGGACTTTAACAGGTGTGGGTTAACCGATAAAACTCCCACATCTGTACTCAACTGAGTTCATTTGCTAACAGGTGGACTTACCATTTAACCATAAAAAGTACGGATAAACTACGAGAAGTTTCGAGGGATAATCAGATTCTTTCTAGTCCAGGGCTATGACTTGAAGCTACGATTTTTATCTACTTTGTTAACATTATCTTAATCAGATTTCTGTATACTGCAATACAGAAATATATAGCAAATTGCTATAAAGGGACTGATAGATTATGGGCCCGGTATGGTTATATACAAACTGGTGTAATAATGGGGTTTTTCCACTACATTTGTTTAAGGTATTCTTGATATCCAAACTGTGCAAGGATTGTTTGTTTTTCGAGTACAGATTCGGTTAACTCTTGTCGATAGGCTTGGACTTTTGCCATGAGTTCAGGTTGGTGAGAAGCCAAAATCTGAACAGCGAGTAGACCGGCATTTTTAGCGTTTCCGATCGCCACTGTAGCCACAGGAATACCGGCTGGCATTTGAACGATAGAATAGAGAGAATCTAGTCCCATTAGGTGACGGCTGGGGACGGGAACCCCGATCACAGGTAAAGGGGTGAGAGATGCAACCATTCCGGGTAAGTGAGCCGCGCCGCCTGCACCAGCTATAATAACTTTTAATCCGCGTCCTAGGGCAGTTTTGGCATACTCAAACATCCGGTCTGGGGTACGGTGTGCCGATACGATCGCTACTTCCCAACTAATACCAAAATCTTGACATACGGCGATCGCTGCTGACATGGTAGGTAGGTCAGAATCACTGCCCATAATAATACCAATTTGAGCAGGGGAGGAGTTAGGGTCCTGAGAGATTGAGTCCATAGCAGTTGTTAATAACGAAGTGAAACTACAGACCCGGATTATAGCATTAGGGGTGGAGATAGTTGGGAGTAACTACGTCTGTTGAGGAATTGTCCCCCCAAATTGAGCTACAATGTTTATAATCATGAGAGAGGCGAAATACGAGGGTTGACATGGCGCCAGTCTGGTTGGACTACAAGCCAGCAGCAGAGAGACCCGGAATCATCCACTATTATTGAGAGGTAACAGTAAATCATGCTAAAAAGTTACGAAGCGATCTACGAAAACGGTGAGTTTAAATGGTTGTCAGACCAGCCAGACCTGAACAAAGCACGAGTGATTATCACTGTATTACCGGAGCCAGATCTATCTAATCGAGAGGGAAATAAGAAACGGCGATTTCCGCCAGATTCAATTGCCGGAAAAGGCCAAACCATTGGGGATATAATTAGTCCAATTGTAGATGAGGATGACTGGGAATGTCTAAAGTGATTGTCCTAGATACCCATATATGGATTTGGCTGATTACACAAGAGTTTGAAAGATTTCCGGCTCATTGGTGTGACCAAATTTATGCTGCTGACGAAGTTGGTATTTCCCCAGTATCTTGTTATGAAGTCGCAGTAGCTTACAAAAAAGGAAGGTTAGAGTTACCCTGTCCAGTAAATGAGTGGCTACATGAAGCCCTAACGCCCACAGGTATTAGTCTGATGCCTTTGAATGCGGAAGTCGCTTGTCAAGCGGTGAATTTATCTGCGATTCATAAAGACCCTTTTGATAGGATAATCATAGCAACGGCGTTAGTTTATCAAGGTCAATTAGCAAGTGTCGATCGCCAGTTTACTAGATATCCCGAATTAACAGATTATTTAATGAGATAAATTTGGGTAAAGCGAGAGTTTTTTTAACCCAGTTATAAATCAATGATTATGTAAGATGATGAATGAAAGCCTCCCGCCTAATGATGTGTCAGTAGATTTAATTAACAGTCAGATTCTAGGTAAACCTGGATTACATACCCTACAAATTCGTGATGGTGTAGTTAAGGCGATCGCCACGAAACCAGACCCCGCCGCCGCAGTGGTTGATGTAGGTGGAGATTGGATTTCCCTAGGGGGGATAGATTTACAGATTAATGGTGGGTTAGGGTTAGCTTTCCCGGAGTTAACGGGGGAGAATTATCAACAACTGCAAGGTATTTGTGAGTATTTATGGGATCAGGGGGTTGATGGATTTTTGCCTACCATAGTGACAACCACCGTAGAGAAATTTAGGCGATCGCTGGCTACCCTAGGGGAATTTCAACCAGACGGGAAGGACGGGAAGCACTCGGCGGCGGAGATTTTAGGAGTTCATCTTGAGGGACCATTTCTGAATGTGCAAAAACGGGGCGCACATCCTCAAAATTGTCTATTACCCCCAACCACAGATAATGTCAAACGGGTTCTAGGGGATTATGGGAAGGTGGTTAAGGTGATGACTCTAGCGCCAGAATTAGACCCCACCGGGACAGTTATCCCCTATTTGAGGAGTTTAGGCATTATCGTCAGTCTCGGTCACTCTCAGGCTAATTTAACTGTGGCTGATGAAGCATTTAACCAGGGGGCGACAATGGTAACTCATGCTTTTAATGCCATGCCTCCCCTACACCACCGGGAACCAGGACTATTGGGGGCGGCTTTATGTCGCTCAGAGGTATTTTGTGGGGCGATCGCTGATGGACATCATGTTTGTCCAACCATGCTGGAGGTACTGTTACGGGGGAGTAAGGGTGAGATTTTTGTGGTTAGTGATGCTTTAGCGCCTTTGGGATTGGCGGATGGTGTTTATCCGTGGGATGACCGGCGCATTGAGGTGACAGGGGGGGTGGCTCGGCTGGAGGATGGAACTTTGGCGGGAACTACTTTATCGCTGTTGAGGGGAGCGGAAAATTTAGTCAGGTGGGGGATCTGTTCTGCTGCTGAGGCGATCGCTTTAGTAACAGAAACTCCACGTCGAGCGATCAGATTATCAACGGAAATCATCGGTCAACCAATAACCCGATTATTGCGATGGACAGAGGAGCAGGGATGTCTGAGGGGACAAAGGTTGAGAATTGGATCTAAAATAGACAACTATCTCCCCTCCCTAAACTGTTAGGAATGGTGGGGGATAGTTAGTACATTTGTTGGAAGCGCCAAAATTATGGGTGAAGCTAAACGTCGCAAAGAGATGATGGGGGAAAAGTACGGTAAGGAGGAATAGTGCGATTCGTTTGGTAGAAACCAGCCTAAAGCCTACTGGTTATAGGTTTGGGGGATTACCAGCGGGGACAGATAAAAACAGAAAAACCTGTTCCCTGACAACTGAATTACCTTGAGGGTGAAAGTCCCTCCCGTCTGGTGTAGACGTGACAGCATCATCCCCACTGAGGCGATCGGACTATCGCGACTTGGTGAAGCGGGATGAAAAGGCAGCTCTGCTGGTAGCCTAAACTGGCACTCTGTCGAGCAAGTACCCATGGATAAGGAAATCTGAAGATGTGATCAAAACGTCGTCACCTTAAACCAGCGAAAAGGCTGACACGCTGGAGCCAAAAGGCTAAGGATAAATGGGGTTGGCTGATTGTTCACAGACCAACATACACTCCCTATAAACCCGGCGTAAAGCATCGTCCTAAAGGTACAACCAAAGGTAATTCGGAACGAAGTAACCCATGTATATGCTCTCAGGTATTGGTCGATAACTGAGTAGGTAGCCAGCCGCAAGCTGTATGTGGTCAGGATTGGGACAGAAGCGAAGGTCTAGGGTAATGCCTAGAATAGGCTGACAGTTCCACGATGTTACGGAATATAGAGTTGCCAGTAACAGGAAATGAAATCTGAAACGAGTGTAAAGACTACGGAAAGACTGGAATGGGGTGACATCAACTGGAAAAAGGTTGAACGTCGCTTATTCCGCCTGCAAAAACGAATCTATAAAGCCTCAAAGCGTGGTGATTTCAAAGCAGTTCGCTATCTCCAAAAGTTGTTATTAAAGTCCTGGTCAGCAAAGGTATTAGCGGTTAGATCGGTAACTCAAGATAATCAAGGTAAAAATACGGCGGGTGTGGACGGGGTAAAATCCCTATGCTCACAAGCACGAATCAACCTTGTCGGACAACTGACGCTAGGTGCTAAACCCAAGCCTACCCACAGAGTAGACTCGACAGAAACGGTCGTAAATGCTCCAAGTCGGAATGGAGAACAGACTATATTTTGTCGCGCGGGTCAAGGTTTGGTGAGACTAGCATTAGAACCGGAATGGGAAGCCAAATTTGAATCTAACTGTTATGGATTTAGACCAGGACGCTCATGCCATGATGCCATAAAAGCAATATCCAATCATCTGGAGTCAGAGCCTAAATGGGTGTTAGATACCCAGATCACTAAATGCTTGAGCGATCGCATTAATGGCGATCGCCTGTTGGATAAATTAGGAACATTCCCTAAATTACGCCGACAAATACGAGCATGGCTCAAATCCGGTGTAATGGATGGAAAACAGCTATTTCCGACCAAGGAAGGCACTCCCCCAGGAGGCTTAATCCAGCCATTACTGGCACATATTGCCCTCCACGGCATCGAAGAAGATATCCTAAAGATGGCTGATCAGCTATCTGGAAGAGAGCCAGTTAACCGCCATCAACTATGTTTAATTAGATACGCGGATAAGTTGGTTATACTTCACCAAGATGCTGCTGTAATCCATCACTCCCAACAGGTAATCAGGGAGTGGTTAAAGCCATGGGGTCTTGAATTAAAACCAGAACAAACGAGGATAGCCCATACTCTTGATGGGGAGGATGCGGGTTTCGACTTCCTCGGTTTCCATATTCAACAATACCGAGTCGGAAAATATCACTCTGGAAAGGATAGAAAGGGAAAATCTCTGGGTTTCAAGACTATCATCAAGCCATCCCGAAATGCAGTCACAGAACACTATAAGCTACTGGCGAGGGTAATTGATGCTCATCAAGCTGCCCCTCAAGCGGCACTAATCAGGAGATTGAATCGAATCATTCTCCGATGGAGTAACTATTACTCAACAGTAGTCTCTAAAGAAGTGTTGAATAAATTGGATTACCTGCTATTCGGAAAGCTGAGAAGATGGGCAAATCGCCGTCATCCCCATCAGAGCGAAAAATGGGTGGCTAACAAATACTGGCAGAGTATTGATAACAGAAATTGGGCTTTTGCTGTACGAGGACATGAGGAAATAGCCTTATTCAAACATTCCCAGATACATATATTTAGGTATGTTAAAGGAAAAGAGGCAGCCTCTGCTGAGGATGGCAATTTAAGCTATGGGAGTACAGCCAATTGTGGAAATTATCAGTGATTAGAGCTGAGGTGCTAATGACAGGAGCTGTAACATTGAGGAGCCGGATGAAGGGAAACTTTCACGTCCGGTTTTGAAGACGAGTTAGGATGGCGACATCTTGGCTTAGTTTAACTATCTTGCCTTGGGTACCGATTACTAAAACCCAAAGTGAACAGTTTATGCAATGGACTACTAAGGGGGCTTGGTTTGGGATTAGCTTTTTAGTGATTTTTTGGCTAACTATTCGGTTGGTTGGTCCGGCTTTGGGCTGGTGGACGGTTGATTAGCTAATTGGGGTAATTTGCACCCTTAGAATCAGTTAATCATCTTAACCTGTAGGGTTAATTGATAAATTAGCCTTACAGGTTCCCTGGCTAGGACTGCTCAAAAAGATTGAGTTTTGTTAAATTTAGTTATGTTTATCATAAGGATTTGTTTTAGCTATGGCAAAACTCGAATCACTATGCTAGATCTGAGAAGGCTATCTCTAAGCCTAATGCCATCAAGGATTTGGGAATAACGCGATCGCTTTGTTTTCAAGTTGTTTTCAGTTGATTCAGGCTCTGGTTGGACTGAAATATTCAACGGATCATGGTGAATTAGGTTAGTAGAAGTGATACTTTACCAACATCGAGATACCCAGTCCTGAGATTATGTTAAATTTTGAAGATAATCTAAAGATTGTGGTGACAGGAGAAAAACTATGTTTATCAGACTTGCGGAGCAACATCGAAAATTCGTTCAGGATTTGGTGATGAATCTCCAAGCCCTAGCTATTGTGCTGGAACGACGGGGCTACCTGGCTTCCTGCTATACTTGTGGGGGTCAAATGAACAGCGCCTCATTTATGGTCAGCCTGAGTGAAAATCATCTGATCCGGTTTTTGGTGTCGGATTATGGGATTACCTGGACGGAGATGCGCGACGATCGCGAATTGATGAAGTTGGAAGGCGCAGAGGCGATCGCTCAATTAGAGGAACTCGCGAGTCTGGTCAAGCATGATATACTCGGACCGGCGGCTGTACCCCAAAGCATTCATCAGGGATAAGGGATAATTACCAATCCAACCGGGTCTTAAAATGCTAATGTAAATATATAGGTGCGAGACGTTTAGGAGTCAAATAAGGCTGCAATGGCTGAAATAACCTCCTAGTGAGACTTTCACCCCTTGGTGGAATAAAAGGGACTCGTACCCTGACCATCCCATAACTGTTTATATGTCCTCAAAGCGAAAGCTAGGCAAGGGACTCAAGGTCAATCCCATAAAAGAAATCGAATATCCAATCCAAGTATACCACAAGGAGGAGTATTAAAACCACTTGGGCGATTATGGGAAAGAGTAACGGCGATAGCCACCCCCAATTTCAGGAATCACAACCCTGGGACTGAAGCGGGGAACGGAAGGCGTGAAGTAGAACCTACTACCAAAAGCGACCACTGCCAACCATCCATGACTAAGGAAATCTGAATGTTCCGACTTGAACCATCGTTATTACTAAGCAGCGAAATAGGTTGATACGCTGCGCCCAAAAGGGTAAGGGGAAAAGTAGGGTTTTCTACATAACACCTACACAGACTTTTAAAAGTACCCCGGTGGAAAGGACAAGTCTAAAGATGGAATGCCCATATAAACGGAACGTTTTAAGTCCTCCTGGACTCTGAATATCTGGTCGAGATATCAGTAGTGACAAATGTAAGCGCAAGTCCTAGAGGATGTGAGATGTGACCAAAAGCCAACGCCCAGTTGTAATGGCTGGGATATGCTGACAGGTTACGGTTTGATTGCAAGGTTAGAGTCTAGTGGGAGTTACTATGACGAAAGCGAGTTCAAAGAAAGGCTTTGAGAAATCAAAGCCAATCAAGACGTGCGTTTGTATGGAAGGCTATCCCATGGGCTAAGGTCCAACGGAAAGTTTTCAAGCTCCAAAAGAGGATATACCAAGCAGCTAAATCCGGGCAGGATGCAAAGGCTAGAAGGTGGCAACGTCTACTGGTGAAGTCATATTATGCTCGACTCTTAGCAGTGCGGCTGTAGGGGCGGGTTCCACGGTCAGCCATGCTTCCCAACAGTCAGCTTAATGAACCCGCCCCCCAAGCGGGTCAAGACCAAAAGACAGCCGGAGTCGATGGAGTGATAGTAATATCGCCTAAACAAAGGTTAAAACTAGCTGAGAGCATTAAGGGAAACCTCAAAGCAAAACCCTACATGGTGCGTTACCAGAAAGTTTTTCGTTTCTCTGCCAAGTCTCTCAATGTAACGCACCCTACACGGGTGTGGATTGCAAAACCTGGGAGGGATGAAAAACGCCCTCTAGGAATTCCCACAATCCAAGACAGAGCTAGGCAAGCCGTGGTTAAATCAGCGCTCGAACCTGAATGGGAATCGAGATTTGAAGGCACAAGCTATGGGTTCCGTCCCGGACGGTCAGCCCAAGACGCAATAGGCTGAATAAATTCAGCCATAAATCAAGGAAATTACTATGTTCTTGATGCAGGTGCGAGACGTTCGGGTATGAAATAGGGCTGAAATGCCCGAAATAACTACCCGGTGAGGATTCCAGCTCCGAATCTGGATATAAGGAGACCTCTCCTGAGCATCCTCATAACTGGTTATATGTCCCGACGCTTAGGGAACTAAGCAAGGCAGGGAACTCAAGGTCATAAACGAACTGAGAAATCAGGGAGTAGAGAGTAACGGCGATAGCCACCCCCAGTTTTGGAAATCATAACTCCAGGATTGAAGCGGGGAACGGAAGGCGTAGGTCGGAACCTACCTCCTACTCGACCACTGCCAACCATCCATGATTAGGGAAACCGAATGTCCGGCTTGAATCATCGTTAATACGGAGTAGCGAAATAGGTTGAAACGCTGCGTTCAAAAGAACAAGGGGAAAAGTAGGGTATTTATGTCATCACCTACATAGACCTTTAAAAGTACCCCGGTTCTGAGGACAAATCTAAAGATGGAATGCCCGTCGAGACGGAACGTTTTAACCCCTCTAATGCTCTATTGCGAGTTGCACTCGTAGTAGTAGTGAAAAATTTAAGCGTATGCTTAGAGGGTGAAGGATGTGACCATAAGCCAATGCCCAACTGTAATGGTTGGGATATGCCCACAGGTCAGCAGGGTGTGGATATAGATACTGCGATTAGTAGGAGTATAATGGCGAGAGCGAGTTGAAAGACTACGCGCTGCATAAAGCTCAGAACATTGAAGTACGAAAGCGGGGGGTGGTAACTCTGTTCCTATAACAAAAAAGGGTATCCACATCAGGAGCCGTGTGCAGGGAAACTCGCCGGCACGGTTTTGAATGGGAGGTGATGGAGGTGACTTCATTATCGACCCCTACCAGAGCATGATGTTCAAGCTCTTTGGCAATCCCAAGCTGCTGCTAGTTCTCTAAGAATCGATGTGGTTTGGGGTAAGTTATTGTGGCAGGATATGACAGGTTTGGAGTCTGGGTGGGAACACCTATATGTTGAAACTAATAACATTCACCTTCATTCTGTGACCCAAGGACAAGGTGAATTAGTTGTTTTGTTACATGGTTTTCCTGAGTTTTGGTATGCTTGGCGTTACCAAATTCCGGCGCTTTCTCGTTATTTTAAAGTAGTTGTGCCTGATTTGCGGGGTTACAATGACTCAGATAAACCGGAAAGTGGTTATGATCTCGATACCCTCAGCCAAGATATCCGAGGGTTAATTCAGCGCTTGGGATATGCAAAAGCCCATATTGTGGGTCATGATTGTGGGGGTGCGATCGCCTGGAATTTAGCCCAAAAATTTCCAGAATCAGTTAACCGTTTAGCTATTTTAAACGCACCGCCTCCCCATAGGTTGGTTCAGGAACTTATGGGTAATTTTGATCAAATTCGTCGCAGTTGGTTGGTCTTAGCTTTTCAAGTTCCGGGGGTTCCTGAATGGCTAATTCAGCAAAATTTGAAAGAGTTTATCCGTGGTTTTCTGCGAGAACACGCTATCCGCAAGGGGGCTTTTAGTGCGGAGGAAACCGAAATTTATCAGGCGGCGTTAGAGAAGCCGGGAGTATTGCGATCGGCAATTAATTACTATCGTCAACTTCTGCAACCAGCCGGTTTATTTTCCAGTTGGATGCGTCCGCCCCAAATCAATGTACCCACATTGGTACTATGGGGAGAAGATGATTCATTTCTTAGCCAGAAACTGGTTGAGGGTTTAGATAAGTTAATTACCGCACCTTTTCGACTACAATTAGTTGCCGACTGTGGACACTGGATGCAGCAGGAAGTTCCGCAACTGGTTAACCGGGAATTATTGAGTTTTCTCAGGAACTAATGAACTCCTCCCCCTGATTATAGTTGGAGACAGGGGTGAGGAGTGCCAGACTCCACCAGGGGAGGCGATTACGTGCCTTTTTCCGCTGGTGAAAGGGGACTTGATTTAACTCAATGATTTATTCTTCATCAGTATTGTCGTCAACGTCTTCAAGATCATGATCATCTGTTTCGACATCATTATCATCGAGTTTAACAACGGAGGTGGCTGATACAACTGCACCCCCGGCTAAAGCGGCACGGACTTCATCATCAATCTTTTTGGTAAATTCTGGGTTTTCCTCCATATAGGTAATGGTGCGATCGCGTCCTTGACCGATGTTATCGTTGTTATAGCTATACCAGGAGCCCTTGCGTTTAATCACTCCCGTTTCTTCTGCGAGGTCAATCAAACAACCGATAGTTGAGATCCCCTGTCCAAAAATAATATCAAATTCAGCAATTCGGAAGGGTGGCGCGACCTTATTTTTAGCCACTTTAACTTTAGCGCGAATGCCATACTCGTCCGAGCCTTTTTTCAGAGTTTGGGTGCGGCGAATATCAAGACGGACCGAGGCGTAGAATTTAAGCGCATTCCCCCCCGTGGTAGTTTCTGGGTTGCCGTAGACAATACCAATTTTTTGGCGTAACTGATTCAGGAAAATGACCGTACAGCCCGATTTACCGATATTTCCGGTAATTTTCCGCAGGGCTTGACTCATTAACCGCGCCTGTAGTCCCATGTGAGAATCGCCCATATCCCCTTCAATTTCCGCGCGGGGAACTAAAGCAGCTACGGAGTCTACCACTACAATATCAACCGCCACCGATCGCACCAATTGATCTACTATTTCTAAAGCCATTTCCCCGGTGTCAGGTTGGGAAACTAGGAGGTTTTCAATATCTACTCCCAGCGCCGCTGCATAGGTAGGATCGAGGGCGTGTTCAGCGTCCACAAAAGCTGCTATTCCGCCAGTTTTTTGGATTTCCGCGATCGCATGAAGCGCCAGGGTAGTTTTACCGGAACTTTCCGGGCCATAAATTTCAATCACCCTTCCCCTGGGCAAACCACCACCTAGGGCTAAATCCAACGTGAGTGCGCCACTGGAGATAGTTTCCACCTTCATGCGGGCGGAGTCTCCTAGGCGGACAATAGACCCCTTACCAAAACTCTTTTCGATTTGGTTAAGGACTGAATTTAGGGCTTTCTGCTTTTCGGAGGTCTCGGTTTTGCTGGCCATTAGCTTTGAATCCTGCTCAGAGTAAAAATTGGAAAAATTGGGGCTAAAAAATAGATCTATGTGATCATCTGACCCTCTACCCAACCCTCTGCTCCCGGCGACAAGCTCAGGGAAGGGGTAGAGGGATTTCCATTTTATGTTAGCAGATGGCTTGTTGCCTATTTTCTGGTTAATAGGCGATCGCCCATTGCTATAGGTTAGAAGTTGCGAATGATAGCTTCGGCGAATTCTGAACACTTGAGGGGTTCAGCCGGGGGTTCCATGAGTCGGGCCAGATCATAAGTTACCTCACGGTTAGAAATCGCCGCCCCCAGACCTTTTTTAATCAGGTCTGCTGCTTCTTGCCAGCCCATATATTCTAACATCATCACTCCCGATAGGATTAACGAACCGGGGTTAACGCGATCGAGTCCAGCGTGTTTAGGTGCTGTACCGTGGGTAGCTTCAAATACCGCGCAGGTGTCACCAATGTTCGCACCGGGTCCCATACCCAACCCTCCTACCATAGCGGCGGCTGCGTCCGATAGGTAGTCTCCGTTAAGGTTCATGGTAGCCAGGATAGAGTATTCGCTAGGACGGGTTTGGATTTGTTGGAAGATGCTGTCAGCGATGCGATCGTTGACCATAATTTTATCTTTCCATTTACCATTACCGTGACTTTCCCATAGCGCCTCCAGAACCCCCTTCACCTCATCGCAGATTTCTTGGCGTTTTTCTGGGGTCAGCGCATCAAAACCCGGTTCTACCTGGCGCGCGTTATCTTCCAGGGAGATGTCGGGTTTATGTTCTTTGTTGCCGAGGATCCATGATTCTCGTTCAGTGATACATTCTTCGCGAAACTCCGTAGTTGCTAGTTCATAACCCCAGTCTCGGAAAGCCCCCTCCGTGTATTTCATGATATTGCCCTTATGCACCAGAGTCACCATTTGCTTATTTTTGGGGAGGCGCAGGGCGTGTTTAATGGCGCGACGGACTAGCCGTTGGGAACCAGTTTTACTGATCGGTTTAATACCGATACCCGAGTCTAGGCGGATCTGTTTTTTGCCATGTTCCGGGGTAGCCGGAATTAGCTCATTGTTGAGGGTGTCGATGAGTTTTTGGGCGATTTCCGTACCCTCGCGCCATTCAATCCCTAAGTATATGTCTTCTGTGTTTTCCCGATAGATGATCACATCGAGTTGTTCCGGGTGTTTGTGGGGGGAGGGAGTACCAGGATAGTAGCGACAGGGACGGACGCAGGTATATAGGTCATTAATTTGCCGTAGCGCCACGTTCAGGGATCTGATGCCGCCGCCTATGGGGGTGGTTAGGGGGCCTTTGATAGCGACACCATATTCTCGGATTGCCGTCAGCGTGTCTTCCGGTAAATATTGATAAGTGCCGTATTGTTCGCAGGCTTCGTCCCCGGCGTAAATTTTAAACCAACTGATCTGGCGATCGCCGCCGTAGGCTTTGGCCACTGCTGCGTCAATCACTCGTTCTGTCGCTGGCCAGAGGTCTACACCCGTGCCGTCGCCCCGAATGAAGGGAATAATTGGGTTATCGGGAACAATGGGTTCTCCGTCAGAGAAGGTGATTTTCTCGCCTGTATCGGGGGGGGTAATTTTTTCGTACATGATCTCTGTTCTTACTATAAACCTTCAGGTTTCCCTTATTCTGTCATGATTTTTGCCTGCACTCCGCAGCGATCGCCACAGAAATTTATCTTTTCTTTAGAATTACCCCTTCCCAAAGCTAGGGAACATAAACTATGATTGAGGAAATTTCGGTGCTCTATGATGCAAAATCTGCATTCAGAATTATAACTTAAACAAATGCAATAAAAGTACAATTAGCGCTTCCAAAAATTTCACTTCAGAATTAGGGCGATCGGTGTAGTATTTGTAAGTGGAGGTAGATCAAACCAAAAACATTACCAAGCACAACTACCTTCATGTAGACGAGAGCGGGCATTGAGAATAAACACCAGAATCAAAAAATATGGTTTCCGAACTTCAAGCTCAAACTTTCCATTGAGGATAACGCTTCTAGCTGAGTGTACATAATCTATATATCACCGGCTAAGTTCCGTGTAGGGGCTTGTTATTAAAGCCACAAGCGTTGGGGTTAAGGTTTTAGGTTACTTATTAATATTCCCCAGCCACTCCCAAAATAGTTGCCCGTAAATACTTCACTTCAAAACCACTAGAGGTTATCAATTATGGATAACGTAAGTACAGTCGATCGCAGTGATTATCAAAACGTTTCAATTCCCAGCCTAATCAATAAAAGGTTATCTGACCAAGAACAAGACTTCCCAGTAGCTAAAACCGGAAAATATGTCGAGCGTCCTCTACAGGGTGATCCTACCTATGAATTAGAAAGTCTGGGTTGAAGAAACCTAGGTCATGTTTATCACAACCTACCAGTTGCTATTCTGATTGAACACGCAGTAGCTAGGGGTGAAGGTGTATTAGCAGCCAATGGTTCCCTTTGCGTAAAAACCGGTAAATATACAGGTCGTTCTCCTCACGATAAATTCATTGTTCAAGAAGAGAATAATAAGGACGAAATCCATTGGAGAAAAATGAACGTCCCCATTGCCGAAGGCAACTTCGATCGCCTATTTCGGCGGGTACGTTCCTACGTCCAAGGTCGTGATTTATATATCTTTGATGGTTTTGTAGGAGCAGATACCAAGCGTCGTTTTGGTGTGCGGATCATCAACGATCTGGCATCTCAAAACCTGTTGGTTCATCAACTGTTTATTCGTCCAACAGACGAAGAACTGCAAACCCACAATCCTGACTTTACTGTAATTGCAGTTCCTGGACTCCATGCTGATCCCGAAGATGATGGCATCAATAGTGAAGCCTTTATCGTACTTAACCTGTCGAAACGGCTAGTAATTATTGGTGGTTCCAAGTACGCCGGAGAAATCAAAAAATCAGTTTTCTCCCTAATGAATTACTTTATGACCAAAGCTGATGTGCTACCTATGCACTGTGCAGCTAATGTGGATGACGCTGGTAATACGGCGTTATTTTTTGGTCTATCAGGGACCGGAAAAACCACCCTTTCGGCTGACCCGGAACGCTATCTAATTGGGGATGACGAACACGGCTGGTCAGAAGATGGTATCTTCAACTTTGAAGGTGGTTGTTATGGGAAAACGATCGCCTTATCTCGGGAAAATGAGCCACAAATTTGGGATGCGATCCGGTTTGGTTCAATGATGGAAAATGTAGTGCTTGATCACTACACTCGCATTCCCGACTACAATGATGGTAGCTTAACAGAAAATACCCGGGTGGCTTATCCCATTGACTACATTCCCAATGCAGTTATTCCTAGTATTGGTAGTCATCCCAAAACCATTCTATTTTTGGCAGCAGATGCTTTCGGAGTTCTCCCCCCCATCTCCAAACTAACCCGCGAACAAGCGATGTATCACTTCATGTCTGGTTACACCAGCAAGGTGGCGGGAACTGAACGGGGAATTAAAGAACCGGAAGCGACTTTCTCGGCTGGGTTTGGTAAGTGTTTCCTACCCTTAGAAGCAGCCGTTTATGCCAATCTGCTAGGTAAACGCCTTGGGGATCACCCAGAAACCAATGTATATTTGGTGAACACTGGCTGGTCTGGTGGTGTTTACGGAGTTGGCAGTCGTGTTTCCATCAAATACACTCGCGCCTTGGTGTCGGCGGCGGTGAATGGAGACTTGGATAATGTGGAATTCCATCAGCATCCGATCTTCAAGATTTGGGTTCCTAATGCTGTACCAGGAGTTCCGACGGAAATTCTTGATCCGGTGAAAACCTGGTCTGACTCCCAAGAGTATGAAAAACAAGCGAAATACTTGGCTAAATTGTTTGTGGAAAACTTCAGCAAATATGTGAACGTACCAGAGGAAGTAACCGCCGCTGGTCCGGTTGTCGATTAATCAAGGGTTGGGGGATAATTCCCCCAATACCTGAAGAAGGTCTAAAATTAGGTCGCGGCGTTTTCGTCGCGATTTTGATTATACTAAACCCGATCGCAAAGCGACGACAGCGACCATTACCCGGTCATCAACGGCTAATTTATTCATAATCCCCCGAACATGGGTTTTAATGGTGTTAGGACTTAAATAAAGCGCCTCAGCAATTTCTGGGTTGCTTTTACCTTCCACCATAAGTTTGAGAACTTCTAACTCCCGGGGGGATAAAGTACCCAAGTTACTTTGAGGTAGGGGTGGCTTGAGGTGTTCCATAACCAAACGAGCAACTTGAGGATCTAGATAGGTTGCTCCCTCATAGGCTGCCTGTATTGCTACAATCAAACTATCAACACTTCCTCCCTTCACACAATAAGCATCAGCACCACTGGAAAGGGAAGCAAGTACCTCCGTTTCTGCTGTGTGGGAGGTGAGCATAACGACTCTGATTTCTGGTAAGATTTCTTTAATCTGTTTGGTGGCTGCAATACCATCAAGGCGAGGTAACCCGATATCCATAATCACAACATCAGGTTTTTTCTCCTTAGCGGCTTCGACACCTAAATAACCATCTTCAGCAATACCAACCAGGGTAATACCTGGACAGTCAGATAAGACTTGCTCTAACCCTAGTTGCATCATAGGATCGTCTTCAACAATTAGAACGCGCATTATTGTTCACGGGAATGTTATAATAGCAGGGTTGCCAATGGTCACAAATGACGGCGGAAACTATAGTCAATATATTAGCTATTGTGGTTAATAATCCCCCGTTACATAGAGATGCAAGAGGAGTCCTGTGGAACCAAATGTATCCAAAATCTCAACGGACTTTGAGAATTTGGACAAATTCCCCGGCTTCAATGCAGGTCTGACCGACTGGAAGCATAGCCAGGGCGTTGGTTTGGGCGAGGTTAATCAGGTTTCCAGAATTTTGGCTTCCTGGGGCGAGGATAAATTGGGTTTCGCCATTGACCGATCGCAGATTTCCCCAAAGGTAGGTTTCTCGCTTACCCCCCGATCGCAATTCCATTGGCGATCGCACCCGCCACCATTCTGGTCCCCAAAACTCAGAAGTGAGTCCGCTTCGTTTTCTCAAGGCTGGTTGGACAAACCGCCAGCAGGTGACTAAGGCTGACACCGGGTTTCCCGGTAAACCAAAATACAAACAATGGGGAAAAGTCGCGAAGGTAAGGGGTTTTCCGGGTTTGACGGCTACTGAGTTGACCAGAATTTCTCCCCCAAGGTCAGCCAGAATTTGACCAACATAATCATAATCCCCGACGGACACTCCCCCAGTTGATAATACTATATCAGCGCTGAGTAGGGCTTTGGCGATCGCTGTTTTGAGGGCTTCGGGTTCATCAGGAATAATCCCTAAAATAACCGGTTCTGCGCCCATTTGCATCACCCAACTCGCTAAAGCATACTGATTAGAGTCTACTAGCTTTCCTGGGGCTATGGGATGCTCTGGGGGGATTAATTCGTTCCCGGTTGATATCAATCCTACCTTGAGTTTAGCATAAACTGGGACCTGCACACATTTGGCCGCGGCTAAAACTGCGATTTCTGCAACTCCTAAGCTAATTCCCGCAGGGAGTAGAGGGTCTCCGGCGCGACTATAGGACCCCTGATGACGCACAAAGGCTCTCAGTTCCGGGGTGGTTAGGATTTTGATGCGATCGCCATCGGGTTGGGTATCTTCTTGGATTACAATTGTATCAGCCCCAGCAGGTAAACAGGCTCCTGTAAAAATGCGCGCCGCTTGTCCGGGGGCGATAGTTTTTTGGGGGCAATATCCGGCGGGTATTTCTTCTATGACTGCCAAAGTTACAGGATTTTCGGCGCTACTTTGGGCGACATCAGCATAACGGACGGCATAACCATCCATGGCGGAGTTATCCCAGTGGGGAAAGTCTAATTCACTGGTAATCGGGGCGGCGAGAATGCGTCCGGTAGCCTCGGATAATTTGACCAGTTCTATATCTTGTTGGTGGGGTGGTCTTACTTGTTCTAGGATAATTGCCTCTGCGGCTTGGGCTGATAACATACAATCTCATTTCTGGGTTTTCGTCTCCATATTCTATAGCAGCTTTAGTCGCCTCTATGCTACAGTTGATCAGGTCCTACTCAGTGATGCGATCGCTATGGAAACTACGGGTTTGACAGCGGAACAACACCGCCAAAAAATGCAGCGCCGCAAGGAAATTCAAGACCAGCGGGTAGCTGAGAGACAGGTGGAAAAGGGTTTGATTATTGTCAATACTGGCAATGGGAAGGGTAAAACTACTGCCGCTTTGGGGATGGTTTTACGATCGCTTGGTCATGGCTATCGGGTGGCGATCGTCCAGTACATTAAGGGCGCATGGGAACCAGCAGAAAAGGCCGTTTTCAGTCTCTGGCCGGAACAATTACAGTTTCATGCTTTGGGGGAAGGTTTTACCTGGGAAACTCAAGACCGCGATCGCGATATCCAAAGGGTTAGTGAAGCCTGGAAACTTAGTCTATCTTTAATTGAAAATCCCGAGATTAAGTTGGTACTTTTAGATGAAATTAACATCGCCATTAAGTTGGGATATCTCACCGTAGAAACGGTTTTGGCGGGTTTGGAAAAGAAACCTCACGACTCCCATGTGATTTTGACCGGTCGTGGCGCTCCCCCTAGTTTGATAGAACGCGCGGATCTGGTTACCGAGATGACTTTGGTTAAGCATCCTTTCCGGGAACAAGGGGTTAAGGCTCAACCGGGTATCGAGTTTTAAGTTGTCTATAATCAGGGGAATTTCATGAGTCCTTTTCGAGTGGGAATTGCAGGTCCGGTGGGGTCGGGTAAGACCGCTTTACTTGATGCACTCTGTAAAGCTATGCGCGATCGCTTTCAAATGGCTGTGGTTACTAATGATATTTACACCCAAGAAGATGCTCAGTTTTTGATGCGATCGCAAGCCTTAGAAACTGATAGAATTATCGGTGTCGAAACCGGAGGCTGTCCCCATACCGCTATCCGAGAGGATGCTTCGATTAATCTTAGTGCTATTCAAGAGTTGGAGTCTACTTTCCCTAATTTGGATGTCGTGTTTTTAGAGAGTGGTGGCGATAATTTGGCGGCGACTTTTAGCCCGGAATTGGTCGATTTAACTATCTATGTTATTGATGTGGCGGCGGGTGATAAAATTCCCCGCAAAGGAGGACCCGGAATTACTAAGTCCGATTTATTGGTGATTAATAAAATTGACTTGGCTCCCTTTGTCGGCGCGGATTTAACCGTCATGGAAAGAGATGCTAAAAAGATGCGCGGAAATAAACCTTTTGTCTTTACTAACCTCAAGGAAAAGCAAGGATTAACTACTATCCTCGATTTTATTCAGTCTCATATCATTAACTGACCAAACCTTAATATCTATACCACATCACAGACACCTATAGGCGATCGCCTCCCCCCTATTATTGGCGCAAATAGTTAAGTTTTGCTAATACTTCCACCCAGATAATTTTGATGTTCCGAACGACATTAAGAATTAATAAGTTTTTATTGAAAATAGCTCGCAAAAGGTTGACGAAATAATAGGGGTTCTGGTATCCTAGAATAAATCGCACCCAAGGGGTTCCTGTGTCTACACGCAAAAAAAAGCGCTGAAACCCTCATTCTAGCGCCCATCTAAATATTTTCTGGCTAAAGAATATAATTCACGAATCACGAGTTTTGGGGAAGTAAGGGACGGCCAAAAATCGACCTCTTGACAAAAGCGACATTTTGTGCATAGCCCCAAACTGACCCACAATTGAAGTCGGTTAGCGAATAGAAGCGCGAATAGCAGGTTGAGGGAACATAGACTGGAAACTATACTGTCTTTGGGCGAGGGGTTCAGCGGCGTGGTCCCAGAGACTTTCATAGAAAAAGAAAGCGACACCGAATTGGCGATCGCGCGCGGCACGAACCTTAGACTGGATGAAATTGATAGGAACTGGTCTAGTTCTCAAACCGGTGAGAATACCAACCCCGGTAGAAATCTTGTTTTGTGCGGCTTTCATTTCCGGTCGGTTTAACTCAGCAATAAAAAAGTCCAATTCATCCCGATAAACCTGCACCACCAACTCATCAACAAGACCATCTCTAACCCAAGTAACCCAATCTTGTAAATGACCGTTATAGGCGATATGATAAGGATTCGGACTAACGGAAATAATGCTATGAGGTTTTTTGGCTTTAATAGCTTGGTGCAATTGTCTCATAAAAGCCGTGATTTTATGAGCACGCCAACGCACCCAAGCGGGGTCTTGGGGGTTACTAGGTGGGGTGCGATTAGTCTCTCTTTGATAAAGAGAAATGGTATAAGGGTCATATCCAAATGTACTAGGTAAACTGGTATGGTCGTCAAACTGTACGCCATCAATATCGTAGTCGGTAACCACCTCTACAATTAAATCAGTCATAAACTTCTGGACTTGCGGGTGAAAGGGATTTAACCAAACGACTTCCCCAGCGGCGCTTATGGAAGTTTTAGTTCCGTCTCGCTGTTGAGTCAGCCAGTTGGGATGTTTTAAAGCCAACTCGGAACTAGGGGGAGCCATAAAACCGAACTCAAACCAGGGAAGCACTAACAAGTTATGACGATGAGCGCGTTCAATGATATCAGCCAGCATATCTTGTCCTTGGAAACCCCGGCGGACAAAAGGCTGAATTCCGGCTTCTTTAACTACAGAACTTTTATAGGTGACATAACCAGAGTTCCAAACCACTGGATAAATTGTGTTAAAATTGAATTGGGCGAGTTTGCTGACTGCTTCTTCGAGTCTCGGTTGATTCATTAACACATCTGTATCATTGGTGGTCATCCAAACGCCACGAATTTCGGTTTTGGGAATTTGGGGAATGGGTGGAGGTGCGATCGGCGGCTGAGGAACTGGTGGGGGTATATCAGGAACTGGTGGGGGTGTAATGGTTTCCTCGATAGCTGGTGCGGGAGGAGGTGTAATGGTTTCCTCGGTGGCTGGTGCGGGAGGAGGTGTAATGGTAGGCTGTGGTGGCTCTAGGGGTAGAGGTTCATCAAAAACTTCTGGGGGAAACAGGGGTAAGTCGGGGGAAGTCGGTGGTGTACGGAAAGCTGGGGGGAGTGCGATCGCTGGAATTTGTATGACAGCAATTAGGCTGACAAAAAATAAGGCAATGAGGAAACTGGCTTTTTTGACCAAGGTTGATTTCATAGTTGTAGTTAGGAGCATGATTTAATCTCCAATTAGGTTAACATTTGACGGCAATACGGTATAATACCAAGTATGGTGCGAGACCTTCGGGTATGAAATAGAGCTGAAATGGGCGAAATAACTA
>NZ_JBIMLI010000020.1:36354-48763 GCF_051859755.1 Limnospira sp. | reverse complement strand
GGGTTCACTCTACCCAGGGACTGGAACGGTGCTTTTGGAATCTTTCTAAAAGCTTTGCGGGATACCGCCTCTGTTACTTTAACGGGTAATAGTGCTATCGTCGCATTGTCCGGGAACAACCGGATAAATGTCGCGTAAATGTATCAGGCGCCAATCTATGAACTGGATCAATTGGCGATCGCTATGGATTTCGGGTCTGGTTGGTCTCATGGCTTAGGGCGACTCTCCCTGGGAATCATATTTCACTGGCGATCGCCATATTTTTAGCCCTATACCCTAGGCGACTTCCCAACTACTGGAGACATTAAATGAATATTTTTGGCATGGGTTTACCAGAGATGGCAGTCATCCTGGTATTAGCACTTTTGATTTTTGGTCCGAAAAAATTACCCGAAATGGGTCGCAGTTTAGGAGAGGCGATCCGCAAGTTTCAAGAAGCCTCCCAGGAATTTAAGACCGAGTTTAATCGAGAAGCAGAACAGATCCAAGCTGCTACTCGCCCCCAAAATACTAACTCCGAAAGTGATAATTCTTAGCAGCAATTTTGTCCTCTGCAATGGCTTTAATACCACAATTAATTGTAGGTTTAGGTAATCCGGGGTCAAAATATGACCGTACCCGCCACAATATTGGCTTTGAAGCCGTCGATTTTTTGGCTGACAAGTGGGGGGCTACCCTGTCGGAAAACCGTCGGTTTCAGGGGGTATTTGGTGAGGCTAAGATGCGATCGCATGACAAGCTGTATCTCCTGAAACCCTTAACCTACATGAATCGGTCAGGTCAAGCTATTCGGTCTGTGGTGGACTGGTACAAACTCCCCCCGGAATCCGTGTTAGTGATTTATGATGACATGGATTTACCAGTAGGACGGCTGCGCCTGCGGCTGTCCGGTTCCGCTGGGGGACATAATGGCATGAAATCGGCGATCGCTCATTTAGGGACTCAAAATTTCCCTCGCCTGCGCCTGGGAATTGATAAACCCCAAGCCGCAGTCCTTAACCACGACCGAGAAACCATCTCCCACGTCCTGGGTAAATTTCCCCCTAATGAGCGCCAGACTATGGATAAACTGTTACAACAGGTATTAGAAGCCATAGAATTAGCCCTAGAAGATGGAGTAGAAAAAGCTATGAGCCTTTACAATAGTCGCAGTGTTGACTAATGTCCAGAATCTGAATTTCCTGCATTATCCCAGGAGGTTGCCAGTGACTCATGCTAGAGGTCCTTTACCCGAAACCAATGCCCATATCCGCATTACCCGTCAGTCCTGGCAGTCTGGTATTCTCGAAGGAGATGTCAGCGCCGGGGACTATGTATGGCAATTTCAATGGCGATTTAGACAACGTAAAAGTTTAGTGATTCGACCCTCCCAGGGTCGCGCTTTAATCCAAGAACCCCTAGGGCGATTTCTGGAAAAGTGGGACTATAAACTTGAACCAGGCGGCGATTATTCTTTTACCATTCGCGCTAAGTTTTGATAGTCAGTTATCCCGTGATTATCGTGATTTACCGGTTCTGACCCACCAGAGAAGATGTCGGCAGTAAGGAGGTAAGATGGCGATTCATTTCCTCTAAATATCTGGCTAGTTGAGAATAATCACGGCTAGTTAGTAGGGGGTTATCCTGACTATTTAACAATGATTCTAAAGGCAAAACACGATAATTGAGTTTGCCATGAAGTGAGTATCGATGCACCCAAGTGGGTAAAGCTATCACCTCAGCAATTTCTATAGTTTCATCAGGAAAATTCTTGTTAATTCTCACCTTAAAAATAACTCCCACATCCCGATAATTCCCCCGCTGATTAGAAATGAAATTCCCCATTGAGTAAATAGCCACAGCTTGGCGGATAGTACCATCTTCCTCCGTGATATCAAAAATTTGATAGGGTTGAACCACATGGGGATGACTACCTAAAATAATATCCGCACCCGCATTAACCAAACTGGCGACCAGTCGTTTTTGTTCAGCATTCGGCTGGCGTTGATATTCGGTGCCAAAATGCAAAGCCACAGTAACTATATCAACTCCTAATTCTCGCGCTTTCTGAATATCTTGGATGATTTTCGCTTCATCAATTAAGTTAACTAAATAATCCTTTCCCCTAGGGATAGGAATGCCATTAGTGCCGTAGGTATAGGCAAAAAACGCCATTGATATATCATTCTTTTCAATCACAGTAATGGTGTCTGCTTCCTCCTGGGAGGCGGCTGTACCGACGGGAACCAAACCTCTACTTCTGACATTTTCCAGAGTTGTTAATAAACCAGCTTCGCGACGGTCTAGGGAGTGATTGTTAGCTGTGGTTAAAATATTAAATCCGGCATTTTTCAGGGCATCTGCGAGGGTATCCGGTGCATTAAATAAGGGATAACCTGTATATCCGGTTGCTGAACCTGCTAGGGTAGTTTCTAAGTTCCCAATTACCCAATCTCCGGTTTGGAGAATGTCGCTAACTTCTGTAAAAAAAGGGTCATAATTATAAGTGTTTGTGCTGGGATTATAACCGGACCTAATTTGTGGTCCGTGCATCATAATATCGCCAACGGCAATTAATAAAGCTGACTGGGTATAGGGTTTGGGGGGTTTGGTTAAAGCGGTGAGTTTCTCTGGGTCTATGGGTTCAACCCTAGCACTGGGTACAATATCGCAGCCGATAACCAAGAGAAACAAACTACCAGAAATCAGGGTGAGCAATTTTTGAGGCAAAACTTTACATATATTCATATCGTGGAGATCGATGGAGTAAGTAGAAAGCACGTTGACAGCTAAGATAGCATATCAGGTATGATCCGGTGAGGGGCATTGATTATAGATAATTCCTACCACCGATGTGGCAGTTTCAGAAGTTGTTATGACTACAGAGAGAATTTCAGCGCCAAGAAGCGGGAAAGGTCAGGAAAAACGCCACCAGTTAAGAAGGTGGCACTTTTCAAGCTGATATCTGTAGTCAGAAAGGATAGTTTACATACATACAAGTTCACCAATTCACTAACACCTACCCACTATGCTTGACAAAATTGCTACGGCTATCTTTGCTGCTTTCCTGGCTTTCCCTGGCGCTACTAACTCAGAAGTGGCGGAAACTCATGTAGCCCAAGGGATACAGTGTAACCCTAAGGGTTCCATGGCTGAAATGAAAAAATGTGCTGATGATGATTATCGAGTAGCCGATCGCAAACTGAATGAAGTTTACCAACAACTGACCCCGAAAGTGCAAGGGGAGGAAAGACAGCGCCTGATTGCAGCACAACGCGCTTGGATTCAATTCCGCGACACGAATTGTAGATTTGAATCGGCGGAAGCGTTGGGGGGGACTTTAGAGGGTCTGCTGTTCACCAACTGTCTCACTAAGATGACCACCAATCGCACGGCTGAATTACAGGCATATATAGCACGACAGGCCAGCAATGAGCAACCGCAAATGGGACAAGTTACTAATATCGTTCAGGGGGACATTATGTGCTATGTGACCCTTAAAGATCAGATGAACCGGGAACACCAGTTAGGCGCAACTTTCGATATTTGTGCTAAGGCTAATCAATTCATCAATCGTCGGGTTTCCCTAAAATATTCACTGCAAAATGTTAATGATTGCGAAAGCATTGAACCCTGTGGAAAAACCCGCCAGGAATTGCTGATTAGCAGTATGGATGTTGTCAGGTAGGTAGTTGAGAGCCTAACTTTTGTGTGACGCTAAGGGGTACAATGGTTAGGCTTGGCATCTTCACATCAGGGGGTTTTCCTGTTCTTGATGTGGGGAGGAACTCGGAAAGAGGTTTGACTTTGGGTGTAGAACTGCGAAGTTATGTTTATCTGGACAATTTACAGCCCCAACACGCTGCCTATATTGGGACGGTATCGTTGGGGTTTTTGCCGTTACCTGGGGATGCGTCCCTGTGGATTGAAATTTCACCGGGAATTGAGATTAACCGCATTACTGATGTGGCTTTAAAGTCTACGGCTGTCCGTCCTGGTGTTCAGTTTGTGGAAAGGTTGTATGGTTTGTTGGAAATTCACTCTAGCCGCCAGGGAGATACGTTAACGGCGGGTAGGGCGATTTTGGATGCTTTGGGGGTACAAGAAAGCGATCGCCTCAAGCCGCGTGTGGTCTCTAGTCAAATTATTCGCAATATTGACCCTCACCAGGCACAATTGATTAATCGGACTCGCCGGGGACAGTTGTTGCTGGCTAAACAAACTTTATATGTTTTAGAGGTGCAACCAGCGGCTTATGCTGCTTTGGCTGCGAATGAGGCGGAAAAGGCGGCTTTGATTAATATTCTACAGGTGCAAGCGGTGGGGAGTTTTGGACGTTTGTATCTGGGTGGAAATGAACAGGATATTTTGGCGGGGTCGGCGGCGGCTTTAAATGCGATCGCTAATGTTTATGGTCGCGATACCTTATTTGCGGAAAGTAAGGAGTGAGGAATAGGGGGGTTATTATGGCTAATATTGAACAATTGGCAATCTTGAGGCGGGGTGTGGTGAAATGGGAGTTTTGGCGGCGCGAAAATGCGGCGATCGCACCGGATTTACAAGAGGCTAATTTCTCTGGTTTTCACCTGGAAGGGGTGAATTTAGAGGGGGCTAATCTTCATGGCGCTAATTTAAGGGGTGCTAAATTGAGGTTGGCTAATTTAATGGGGGCTGATTTAGCAGGTGCCAACCTGGAAGGTGGTGATTTGCAAGGGGCTAATTTAATGGGGGCGGTTTTACTGGGGGCTAATTTATCTGATGGGAATTTGACTGATGCGGATTTGGGAAATGCTAATTTAATTGGGGTGGAATTTCGAGAGGCGATCGCCCGTCGGATTAATTTGAATGGCGCAAACCTAAGACGGGGGAATTTTACCCAGGCGAATTTAGCGGCGGTTAATTTGAATCAGGCTAATTTGAGTCACGCTAATTTCCATGAGGCGGTTTTGATAAATGCGATCGGCTATCAAGCCTATTTTTATGGTACTAACTTAGTTAATAGCCATTTAAATGGGTCTTATTTCTGGGGGGTTAAGTTCACTAATTCCCAATTAATGGGGGCTGATTTGCGATTCGCTAATCTCAGAAAATCTGTTTGGGAAAACATCGACGCAAGAGGTGCGAATTTGCGAGGCGCTAACCTGAACGGCGCTATTTTACACTCAGTTGATTTACGCGGTGCGAATTTGCGAGGCGCTAACCTGAACGGCGCTATTTTAAAACGGGTTAATTTGGATGATGCTATTCTACCTTATAATTAATCATACATCATAAGAAACCCGGTTTCTCTAAGAAACCCGGTTTCTCTAAGGAATTAAAAATTCCAATGGTTATAGAAAAAACTACCTTCCAAATATCACCCACTCTAGGAAGCTATAGCTACGATAGTTTGGTTGTGGCTGCCGTGATGGTAAATTCTGAAGATAATTGTCGTATAATTTGGGAGAATAACTATAGCTGTTAATCACCATATTTAAGGCATTTATTAATCGTTGTTCAGCAGGTATAGTTAAAGACCAATTTAGGGGTAATTGTTCACCATTTTTTCCCGTACCAGTTACCAGTAAAATCGGCGGAATTGTGGGATATGATTCACTAAATAGCAATAATAATTCCCAACCATTTACATGCAGACATACCGCGATAAATTCCCGTCCTTCTAGGTGCTTGGTAAACAATTGGGACGATTGATTGATATCAAAATACCGCTGCACGTTTAGCAGATCTTTTTCGACGATATTAGAAATAGTTGATAACTTGTGCATGATGGTTGACTCCAGTTAATTGATAAAAAGGTGAGGCTAATCAATCTTTTGAATAAATGCTCACTTAAATTTACTTGTCTTTTAGTAATTCCAGTGAGCATTTATGGGGATTTACTCAGCCACTAAACTCGGTAACTAACTCGTAACTTATCCTTTTTGATTTTGAGTTTAGTTATTTCAACTTTCCCTAAAACTCCTAGGCTTTCAGGATGAGTCCCACCACAAGGAACAGCCATAAAGTCACCGATCGCAATTGAGCGATTTGAGAAAGGATCGCCACAGATAGAAACGGGTAAATCAGCATCAATTGCCTTTGTTAATGCAGCGGAAAGTAACTCATTAACTTCTTCGATATTGGGAAGATTTCCAGTTAGCTCAATTCTCGCTTCTCCTGGCCAGTGATGACCTCCCATGGCTTGAACACCTGGAAAAATATTCTCCATTAATGAAGCAATAAGATGTCCAGCCAGATGATATTTTCCATTAATGAGTCGCCATGTTTCATCAACTTTCATCTCCACTTGCTGTCCCACAGTGAATGATTCCACAGTTTCAAGGTAATGATTAACTTCATCATTACTCTGATCAACATGGACAACAGAAACACCACTAATTGTTCCTTTGTCGGCTTTTTGTCCACCTCCCTGGGGATGAAACAAAGTCCGATCTAGTCGTACAAAAGGTTTATCACCATATTGGATATAAGTGATTTGTGCGGTTCCTTGCATTTCGGAAAAGCTAGTCAAGTAAAGTTTTTGGGTTGACATGGTTTTGCTCCTAAAATTAGTGAGATAAATTCGGGTTAGGCTAGAAAAATCTAGCCTAAAATCCTGCCTTTTAACTCCAATAAGATAAAAATTGGTTAGCACTTCGATAACCAATAAAACAGGACATAGTTACACGCACACCTGCGGTGACAGGTTTAACTGCATGAACATAAGTAGACTGAAAAAGAATTAAATCACCGACTTCTGGTTGGATAGTTACGTCGGGATTTCCTAAAAGTTTACGGTCAATTCCATAGCTTCCTGGAATTTTCATCATTTCGTATTCTTGACGTGACATTTTTTGACACCATAGCTCTAATTCACCCCCTTCAGCTACTTGTAAAAATACATTGCCAGCTAATTGAGTTTTCAGTTCATTAGCACGCAAGCATTTAGGAGCATCCCACTGTAAAACATCAAGATGAGGCAGAATTTCAGCATTAGTTTTAAGGACCCTTGACAATCCTACACTCATGGTTTTTCCTTCGATATTTTCTAGGGTAGCACCTCCTGGCCAAACTTCTTCTAATTCCAAGCGCAATTGATCCATGGGAGATAAATTAGGCAAAAACAAGTTGCGCGATTGGCGAATATTGGGCAATGCTTGTTGATAGTATTGCTCATATAGCATCGGATTTTCATAAGTTTCAAAGTAAGATAATCCAATCCGATTAACTTGTTCTGCTCCGGGATTTTGGTAAGCAGAGATTCTGTCATCTTCAATCATTTTGGATGCGTACTTTTTGCACAGTTTTTGCGAGTAAAATTTGGGAATACGCAGAATGGCAATATCACCCTCCAATAAAGCCTGTAAGTCCTGGTAATCCAGTTTAGAACTGACCCGAGTTAGTTCCGATGATGTCCCCCTGTTGCTGATGATTCTCAGTGGAGGAGTTGACCCAAAATTTTCGGATGCTTGTGCTGCTGTCATTTTCAATTCACCTTTAATTTGTGATTGTGCCTTGAAAACAAGATGATATTCAGCTATAATCGCTTAATAATCTTGCAACTGTCTCACCTGCAATAATATTGAGTCCTCAACTGTGATGTCCTCAAGTTGTCTGAACATTCTCTGTCTGCATATTGTGAGACTCAAACGCGCATTGTATCGCCGGATACTAAGCTGCGTCTGGAGAGGTGTTGTTTCCTCTATGTGTCCACTATGACCCAACCCTAAAAAGAAAAGGTGGGGTATCTGTGGGAAATTAGTGCTTGTGGTTTGTGGGAGATTTGTAGGAGCCATGGGACGGGATCTGAATGGGGGTGAGTTATGGATATTGAAGTCGCTCTGAAATTTATTGAGGATCTGCTGGTTATCAAGTCGGCGAGAAAGTTGACGGAGGATGAAAAAGCTATACTCAAGGGAACTTGGGACGATTTAACACTGGATCAAATACCGGGTAAATACAGTCTTCAAAACGTGGCAGATATTAGAAAAACGGCGAGCAAACTCTGGAAAGATATTTCTACTGTATTTGAGCCACGGATTAAAGTTACTAAACCGAAACTGAAAGGAATTGTCGAACAGCAGTGGAGACTCAGACAAGAACCGGAAACCCCAGAAATTGATCGGTTAACGGATCGTGATTTTGTGGGACGGGAAGAAGCGATCGCCGATTTGGATCGTTTGGTGGAAAGGGGTGCGACTTGTATTTTGATTCAAAGTCCGGGAGGGGTGGGAAAAACGGTTTTGGCGGAACGATATTTAAGCGAACGTTTTAATCAGCCACTTTTGCGCTTTGATATTGCTAAAGATACCCAAAATATTAACTCGGCGGAGGGTTGGATTGAACAAAATTTGCGGAAGTTGGGGGAGGAACCGGGACGGGAATTTTTAGTGTCCTGCGATCGCCTGCGGACTAAGTTACAATCTGATGCGATCGCCATTTTGATTGATAACCTGGAACCGGCTTTAGATAAAAATGGAAAGTTGATCGACAATCATCGCAGTTATGTGGAATTATTACGGGTATTGTGCGATCCATCTCTCAAATCCCTGACTTTGATTACCAGTCGGGAACGGGTTTGCGAAAATTTGGAGATGACACTCTATCCCTTAAAGGTTCTGAGTGTGGAGGCTTGGCGGGAGTATTTTAGTCAAGAAGGGTTAAACGCAGATTCTCCCGTTTTGGCGCTCATTCATAAAGCCTATGGTGGGAATGCTTTGGCGATGAATATTTTGCGGGAACGGATTGCTTTAGATTACCAGGGAGATATTGAAGATTACTGGGAGTTTCATTATACCGAGGAAGGGGTGTCGGTGGAAAGGGCCGTTCAAAATTTGCTGGTTGAACAATTTAGCCGCCTAGAAAGTGTTGATATGACGGCTTATCAATTACTCTGTCGGATGGGGTGTTTTCGGTATCAGGATGTGCCAACTGTTCCCAGAAATGGGTTATTGTGTCTATTATGGGATGTGCCGAAAAAAGACGCTTTAGGTGCGATCGAGAGGTTGTGGAATCGCGGTTTAATTGAGCGTGTCAATCGTGAGTATAAGTTACATCCTTTGATTCGACAAGAAGCGTTTGAACGATTAAAAATTAGTCAAGATTGGGAAAAGGCTAACCGTACAGCAGCAGAGTTTTGGACGGATAGTATTGAAAAAATTGAAACTGTTGAAGATGCTATAATAGCTCATGAAGCTTATTATAATTACTTTGCTATCAAAGATTTTAAAAAATGCTGTGAAGTTATTGTTAAGATACGAGAAACTCAAGACTGGGATAACTTAGAAACTCTTGGTAGAGCTTATTATAGGCTGGGTCTAGCGGATAAAATGATTAATTCAATTTTCAATATCTGTAATTTTTTTAATTTACAACAAAGTGTTTATAGTCCCAAGATTTATAATGTTTTGGGAGCTATGTACTGGGTTAAAGGTGAAATTAATTTGGCTATAAAATATTATGAAAATGCAGAGTCTTTATCTATAAAATTTGATGATGCTGATATGCTTGCTAATTCATTACTAAATTTAGGTTTATGCAAGCTGGATTTACGTTATTTGCCGGAATCATTGCATTTTTTTACAAGATATATGCAATTGAGCATCGCAAAAAAATTGAGTGAACATCTAAAGACATCATATTATTGTTTGGCTTTAGTAAATTCTTTATTACAACAAAAAGATGAAGCAGCGCAATTTTTAGAGAGTTTTTTTAAAAAATCATACATCTCTTGCACTCCTTGGCAGAGAGGATATTCATTTTTATTTTGTGCGGAAACTTTTAAAAATATTGATTTAACTCAACGGTCTTTTTATTTTTATCATGAAGCTCTTAAATTTGCTAATAACGAGTTTTACTATCCTCAAGTCCAAGCTAAAGCACTCACCGGAATTGCTGAACTTAATCGCATCCAAAACGACATGGAATCTGCTTTAAAGTATCACACTGAATCTATCCAAATTTTAGAAAAAATTGGGGCAAAATGCGACTTAGCGGAAGCGTATTATCAACTGGGTTTAAGCTATAAAGCCATGGGAGAAATCGCAAATAGCCTAGATTATTTTAACAGAGCGATCGCCCTTTGGGAAAAAATTGATGCACCGAAACAAATCGAAAGAGTGCAGAACTCAATAAATGAGATAAACTAAGGGATTATCCGTAACCCACCGAATAAGTCCACCTTAGCAGTCAATGGAATCAGTGAAGTTATGTCAAGTTTTCCGCCACCTCTAGCGCAACCTCAATCCCTCCAACAATGCCTTAAACAGTATTTTGGCTATGACAGCTTTAGACCAGGACAACAGGAGATTATAGAACAAGTGCTGCAAAAGCGGGATGTACTCGCGATTATGCCTACAGGGGGTGGAAAATCCCTGTGCTTTCAACTTCCCGCTCTCTTGAAACCCGGTCTGACATTGGTGGTTTCGCCTTTAATCGCTTTAATGCAAGACCAGGTAGAAGCGCTAAAAGATAATGGTATTGGGGCGACATTTCTGAATAGTACCGTAGATATTCACGAAGCGCGTCAGCGAGAGTCAGCTATTCTACAAGGTCAAATTAAGCTGCTTTATGTAGCACCGGAAAGGTTACTATCTCCTCAGTTTTTAGAGTTTTTAGACCGCCTTGAGGCGGCATTTGGCATATCAACTCTGGTAATTGATGAAGCTCATTGTGTCTCGGATTGGGGTCACGATTTTCGACCAGAATATCGACAAATTCAACAGGTGCGATCGCGTTATCCTCACGTCCCAGCGATCGCTCTCACGGCTACGGCTACGGAACGGGTCAGATTTGATATAATTAAACAAATTGTCCTCAAACAACCTTATGTTCACGTCGCCAGTTTCTACCGTTCTAATCTCTACTATCAGGTAATCCCTAAACAACCGAAAAAACGGTTCCCTCAACTATTAAAAGTAATTGAATCGATGTCAGGTTCAGGAATTATTTACTGTTCCAGTCGGAAAAGGGTGGAAGAAGTCGCATTAAAATTACAACATAATAATATCCCAGCCCTCCCCTATCATGCGGGAATGGCGGATAGCGATCGCCTAGAAAGTCATACCCGTTTTATCCGAGATGATGTCCGAATTATCGTGGCTACTATCGCCTTCGGTATGGGTATAGATAAGCCAGATGTCCGGTTCGTTATACACTACGATTTACCGAAAAGTTTGGAAAACTATTACCAAGAGTCAGGACGTGCTGGACGGGATGGGCAACCGGCTCAATGTCTGCTATTTTTTAGTTATGGGGATATGAAAACCATTGAATATTTGATTGAGCAAAAGCCTGATGTTGATGAACAAAGAATTGCGCGCCAACAGTTGCGACAGGTAATTGATTATGCTGAGTCTACCGAGTGTCGGCACCGCATTCAACTGCGCTATTTTGGAGAGGAATTTCCCGGTAATTGTGGCACCTGTGATAATTGTTGCCATCAACGACCTATGGAAGATTGGACAGTGGAAGCAATGAAGTTTCTATCCTGTGTGGCGCGGTGTCGGGAAAGGTTTGGGATGAG
The DNA here is from genome assembly GCF_051859755.1 of Limnospira sp. Classification (NCBI taxonomy): domain Bacteria; kingdom Bacillati; phylum Cyanobacteriota; class Cyanophyceae; order Oscillatoriales; family Sirenicapillariaceae; genus Limnospira; species Limnospira sp. Next base: position 37,281 of record NZ_JBIMLI010000020.1, on the reverse strand, counting down.
TTATATTATTGATGTGTTGCGGGGTGCTAAAAATCAAAGGGTTTTGAGTAGGGGACATGATAAACTTTCCACCTATAATATAGGACGAGACCGGACTGTTGATGAGTGGAAAATGTTGGCGCGATCGCTTTTGCATCAAGGACTGTTAGACCAGACTAATGATGGCTATTCTATTTTGAAGTTAAATAACCTCAGTTGGGAGGTGATGAAAAGACAGCGGGAAGTCAAAATTGCGGTGGTACGCGATCGCCAACTTCCACAACAAACTTGGTCTATGGCGGCGGATGTTAAAATGTTATTAGAGCATCTCCGTCAAGTTCGTAAACAACTGGCTGACCAAAATGATATTGCTCCCTATAAGATTTTTTCCGATTCGACTTTGGGGTTAATGGCGCGAGAACGTCCCCAAACTAAACAGGATCTGTTGAGACTTTCTGGGGTGACTGCTTATAAGGTTCAACATTATGGTCAGCAGTTCTTAAATGCTATCCATCAATATTGTCTGGAACAAGGTATTCCCCTCAAGCCTACTAAACCGCCATTACCTGCTGTTTCATCATCATCTATCTCTAAGTGGTATCATGTCTCCCCTACTGTTCTGCAAACCTGGGAGTTATTTAAGCAGGGTTTAAATGTGGAAGAGATCGCTTATCAGAGAGGCTTAAAATCTACTACGATTTATGGTCATTTGGCGGATTTAATTGCTAACAATTATGGCGATATCGATATTAATACATTGGTATCTCCTGAACGACAACAGGTGATTTTAGAAGCGATCGCTATTTTGGGAGATGAACACCTAACAACAATTTATGAACATCTAGGAAAAGCCTACAGTTATGGGGAAATTCAATTAGTTAGGGCTTTATGGCGATCGCAAAATTCCCCCGATATTGAGTTTTGATTGGGTAATTGATAATTCTTATC
>NZ_JBIMLI010000020.1:0-36261 GCF_051859755.1 Limnospira sp. | reverse complement strand
AATTATCGGCTGAGAAACCTTATCGGCTAAGAAACCCGGTTTCTCAAAGAAACCGGGTTTCTGGAAATCTGGGAGAGAAACCCGGCTATAATTATTATCGGCTGAGAAACCTTATCGGCTAAGAAACCCGGTTTCTCAAAGAAACCGGGTTTCTGGAAATCTGGGAGAGAAACCCATCTATAATAATTAATTAAGGTGTGATTCAGTCTGCTTGAGGATATTAGGGATTTTAGTAATAATTTGTTCGGCAATTTCTGAGGGTTTTTCATCCTCATTGATAGCAATAGAAATATCGGCTTGTTGATAAAGATGTCGCCTAGTTTCCAGGATATTATCGAGGCGAGTGAGGGGGTCTGGGTGTTGTAGTAGAGGTCGGGTTGTGTCTCCTTTCAGACGTTCATATAAGCAATGAGTTGGAACATCTAACCAGACAATGATACCATGTCTTAAATAACTCCAATTCATCCGTTTAATCACAACCCCTCCCCCAGTAGCTACCACTAAATGTTGATAAGCACAAAGACTAGATAGGACTTGAGATTCTAAGTTCCTAAATTCTTCCTCCCCCTGGGTGGCAAAAATTTCGGGAATGGCTTGTCCCGCCACTTGACTAATCAAAACATCGGTATCAAAAAACTTATAGCTTAATCGATTAGCCAATATCTGACCTACCGTAGATTTTCCCGCCCCCATCATACCAATTAAATAGATGTTAATTCCTTGTATTTGTTCTAAAACCATGAGATTGTCTAAAAGTCCGAAAGTGATCATAACTAGCTAGATAATTTTAGCCGATTTCATCCTCATCATCAAAACCCCAATCTTCCTCATCAGATTGAATTTTGGTAGGGGGAGAAGGGGGATTAATTAGGCGATAGTCTGCATCATAAACTGATTCGGTACGACCAGCACCGGAATTTTGACCGTCTTTATAATTGAAGGAATAGACGGAACCTGACCAGGATTCTTTTTGAGGTTGTTGCTGTACTTCAAAGGTTTTTCCGGTGTTTTCTGGGGGTGTGGGAGTGGTGGTGGGGGTGTTTTCTGGGGGTGGAGAAGTGGGGGTGGTTGGTGCATTCTGGGGAGGTAAATTATCCCAATCTTCATCAGTATTAGGAGAGTTTAGGGGATTGATATCGCGTTTATTCCAGGATTCTGATTCTGATGGTTTGGGGGTAGTTTGTCTAACGGGTGGGGTTTCTGGTTCATTTTGGCGATCGCTATTATTTTCATCCCAACTATCGCTAACTTGGCGGACTTCGGTTTCCCAATCATCACTATTTTTGTGAGTTTTGGGGGATTGATTTTTGGGGGTAGGGATAGGGGGTTGATTTTCCGGTTCTAATTCTAGTTCAGATTGCAAATTATCCCACTCCGAATCATCGGCTTGTGGTGACGGGGGAATTGCTGGATCAGGTGGGTTAGGTTGGGGGGATGGTTGTATAGGTTTTTTACTGGCTTGAGGACGTGACGGAGAGGGGGTGTAAGAGAGTTGGAATAAACTGGCAATCATCAGAGAGGTGAATATACCGATGAAGAGGGCAATTAGTAGCCACACCGACAAAGGTAAAGTGGGTAATTGCATCCCTAAAAATACTAAAGATATGGCGGGGGAAAGATTTTGTATGGTGAACAATATCAAACCACCGACTATAATCAAAATAGCGATCGCACTTTTTCCAGACATCACATAAATAACCCCATCGAAATCGAAAATATCAATAACTAATTAGGAAATTCCCTCAGAATTCATCAGGTTTCCACCGACGCAAAGGTACACAATCAATCTCAAATTGATCGAGGGTTCGCGCTACCACAAAATCTACCAAATCCTCAATAGTTTGGGGATGATGATACCAAGCGGGGATAGCCGGGACAATCCGCGCGCCTGCTTCTGCTAAAGTAGTCAAATTTCGCAGATGGATAAGACTTAGGGGAGTTTCCCGTGGCACAATTACCAATTTTCTACCTTCTTTTAATTGTACATCTGCCGCCCGTTCAAGTAAATCGGAACTGAGACCTTGGGCAATTTTAGCCACTGTACTCATACTACAGGGAATGACGATCATACCGATAGTGCGAAAGGAACCACTAGCAATATTAGCGCCTACATCCTGCCAAGGATGACAACGCAGTTTTCCCCCGGTTTCCACCCCGGCTTGTTGTCGCCAAAATAACTCCTGGCGCGCGCTATCTCCAGGCATTTGCAAATTATTCTCCGCTTGCCATACCATGTAGGAAGACTTGGAGGCTACCAATTCGATAGCATAATCGGCTTGTAGCAGGTATTTTAAGGCGCGGACTGCATAAATGAGTCCCGAAGCACCGGAAACGCCAATAATCAGGGGTCTGGTCGAGGTGGTCATTAGGGAAACTTCCCTTGTTGAACTTCTGTGCAGAATTGTGTCACGGCGTTGGTAATGGTATCGTGCAGGTTAGCGTATTTTTTGGCAAAGGGTGGTTGCCAGGGGGTTAATCCCAATATATCAGAGGTTACCAGCACTTGTCCGTCGCAGTAAGGACCCGCGCCAATACCGATAGTGGGAATGGTTAGTTGTTGGGTAATTTCCGCCGCCAAGTCCTTGGGGATATGTTCCAGGACTATAGCAAAGGCTCCCGCTTGTTGTAAGGCGATCGCTTCTGATAAAATACGTTCTGCTGCCACTGTGGTTTTACCTTGTTGGCGATACCCTCCCAATTGATGTACAGACTGGGGAGTTAAGCCGACATGACCCATAACGGGAATACCCACTTTGACTAAGGCGCTGACTGTATTAGCCATTTCATCATAGCCCCCTTCTAACTTTACGGCGGATGCTCCTGTTTCTTTCAATACCCGTCCGGCTGAATGAATCGCCTGTTGGGGACTTTCCTGGTAGGTCAAAAATGGTAAATCCACTACCAATAGGGATCTTACCACCGCCCGACGCACTGCTTTGGCGTGGTGCAACATTTCCTCAAGGGTTAGCGGTAGGGTGGTTTCGTAACCTAAACCGACCATGGCTAGGGAATCACCGACTAGAATAATATCAATACCTGCTTGGTCGATAATTTTGGCGATCGCATACTCATAAGCAGTTAGCATGGTAATTTGGTGTCCCTGCTGTTTCCAATCGATTAATTGTTGGGTGGTTACTGCCATAATTGTTTGTAGGTTTAGGGATTACAGGTTGCAGAGTCTTGATTTTATCAAAAACTGAACCACTGTCTCATCCTAAGTTTCACACTGAGAATACTAATGCAGCCCAATTATATAATACTTGGTCTCAAGTTGATCACTCTAGGGGTCTCCACCCTGGTAGCGATCGCTACCCCCACTCAAGCCGCTGATTTTTTGCGTTTTTCCATCGGAAATAGAGATGTTTCTATACCTGTCGATGTTTTAGAAACTTATATCGAAAATCCGCCCGACCATTCCGAAAATCACAAGTTAGATAATGTCGCCAATTTATTGAGTCCCAAAATCCAGACACAACTGCGGGACATATTAGCGAGACGTTATCAGTTTAGTGATGCCGAAATCAGGCATTTATTGAGTTCTCCGATGGTAGCAGATTTTTTAATTCAGATGGGAGATATTATCGAAACCGAACCCGGTGCTAATGGCGCAGATGCCATCCGAAATGCCATGGTATCAGCCAGTAGTCTCCCCGACGGATTTACCCTCATTGATATGATGCGAGAGTTTCCTAGTCCTAGTATTTATATGAACCTAAATGAGGCTTTACAAGCATTAACTAATGTAGCGATTTTAATTGAGTCAACTAATGATATAATTGCCGACATCAAAAGACTGGCATCTTCCCAAGGACAAACTGCTGGAAATATTGATTTTAGTCAATGGCGCGACTTACGAAAACCCGGAAATTTTCCAAGTTCTAAATACACCTATAGAGTTAGTGATTCAATTCGCGATCGCCAATTTAATTTTGATTTATACCTCCCGGAAACTACTGATAGTAATATCCCCACTTTAATCATATCTCATGGTTTAGCATCAGACCGCAGTCGCTTTGAATACCTCGCGCGCCATTTAGCCTCCTATGGTTTCGCCGTAGCTGTTCCTCAGCACACTGGTAGCGATTTTCAGCAATTCCAAGACTTGTTAATTGGGAAAGTATCAGATATGTTTAACCCGCGAGAATTTATAGACAGACCCCTTGACATTTCCCAAGTATTAGATTATCTGGAATCATTAAATCGTGGAGATTTAAGCGATCGCCTTAACTTGGATAATGTCGGAGTTCTCGGACATTCTCTCGGAGGCTATACAGCTTTAGTCTTAGGGGGTGCGCCGCTGAATTTTGCACAACTGAAAATCGACTGCAATCAAGATAACTTTTCCGTTAATCCTTCCTTGTTTCTCCAGTGTCGCGCCCTAGAATTACCGCAAACCGACACCAACTTGAGAGATGAAAGAGTTAATGCTATCTTACTTATAAACCCTTTAAATAGTAGTATCTTAGGAGAAGCAAGCATCAATCAAATCCAAATCCCGGTGATGATGGTAGCCAGTGGCTTGGATATATTAGCACCAGCAGTATTAGAACAAATCCCAGCTTTTAATTGGTTAACCAATTCCCACCGATATTTAGTTTTTAAAGAAAAAGATAGTCACTTTTTTGATATGAATCAATACACGGCTGAAGCCATACCCAACTTAGGAGGTTTAACTCGTCCAGCCACAGAAATTTCTCGGGGATATATGAAAAGTCTAAGTGTAGCATTTTTCCAAACCCACATAACTAATAATCCTGAATATGAGCAATATTTACAAGCCGCTTACGCTATCCATATCAGTGATGCTGCTTATCCTATCCATTTGATATTACCGACTCCTGACCAGAAGCTAGGAGTTAAATAAAATGACATAAATAAATATTGACCCTTGACAAAAATGTAGGTTGGGTGAAACCCAACAAAGAGAGTAGTAGGTTGGGTGAAACGGAAAATGTAGGTTGGGTGAAACCCAACAAAGAGAGTAGTAGAGTAGTAGGTTGGGTGAAACCCAACAGAGGTCAATTGACCCAACGTAGGTTGGGTGAAACCCAACAAAGAGAGTAGTAGTAGGTTGGGTGAAACCCAACAAAGAGAGTAGTAGGTTGGGTGAAACCCAACAGAGGTCAATGGACCCAACGTAGGTTGGGTGAAACCCAACAGAGGTCAATTGACCCAACGTAGTCAATATAGCAAAAGTCAGGCAGGAAAACCCGCCATGACTTTTGTTATATCGATTGGAAAGCACACTACTTAGGTTTCTAATCTGATTATAACCGATATTGTCAGATTTTTATATCCGATTTGTGCAACTTTTTTGTATTGATGGACTTGCTCAAATTGTTAATTGATATATTGAATTGATATATTGAATTGATATATGAAAAACTCCCCCCTAACCAGACCTATTAGGAGGAAATGGGGGGAGTAGGGTTTCTAGGTTGTCAGAGTTCAGTTATTGACTTCTTGAAGTTCAACGTCAGTATTAGGGTCAACATCAACTTCGGTATCGTCCCCTTCACCGGATAAAGGGACTAAAGCCACAGCAGCGATCGCATCTTCCTTATCTAAGCGTTGTACCCGCACCCCTGTAGCATTGCGGGACTGTCGAGAAATAGCGCTAATCACCTGACGAATAATAATCCCCCGGCTAGTAATTAACATCAATTCATCAGTATTATGTACCACCTGAAGCGCCACCACACAATCACCAGATAAATGGGGTTTAAACTTAGTAGCAATAATGCCTTTTCCGGCGCGATTTTGTAAGCGGAATTGAGACACAGGAACTCGTTTTCCATAACCCCTAGTAGTAATGACCAAAATAGAAACCCCATCAGGTTCAACTTCAGTAGTAGCTATCTCTTCAGATTCCGTATCATCCACCTCTTCAACGGTAGTATTTTCCTCCTCTTCTATTTCCGTTTCTTCACCCCCCAATTTAGGAATACTAGCCACAATGAAACTAGGGAGAATATCCATCCCAATGAGTTCATCATCTGGTTTTAGTTTCATAGCTTTAACCCCACGGGTAGCGCGACCGAGGGGTCGTAATTGTTTATCATCAGTGTGGAAATGAATAGCCATACCCAGGCGAGAACCGATAATAACGCTATCATCCACCTTAGCACTGCGTACCCAACGCAACTCATCTCCTTCATTTAAGGAAATCGCAATTATGCCATTAGAACGGATATTGTTAAAAGCGGAAAGGGCAGTTTTTTTGATGTAACCCCCCTTAGTTAGCATCACCAAATATTCATCGTTACTAAATTCCCCAACCGCCACCAAAGAGGTGATTTTCTCATCCCGAGGAATTGGTAACATTTGCACAATCGGAACCCCCCGAGCGATGCGGGAGCCGATAGGTATTTGATAGGCTTTTAAACAGTAAGCAACCCCCCGTTCAGTAAAGAACATAATACTGTCATGGTCGCAACAACTCAAGAAATGTTTAACCCCATCATCCTCCTTCATTTTAGTTCCAGATTTACCGCGAGTGGCGCGATTTTGAGCCTCAAAAGTATTAACGGGCATCCGTTTAATGTACCCTTGTTCAGTGAGAAGAATAATTGCTTTTTCATTAGCAATCAAATCGGTATCTTCTAGCTCACTTTCTTCGAGTTCAATTTCGGTCCGTCGGGGTGTGCCGTGACGTTGTTTAATTTCTTGAGCTTCCTGTTCAACAATTTCTAAAATCCGTTCTCGGCGATTTAAAATATCGTTTAGGTCAGCAATTTTCGCCAAAAGTTCTTGATGTTCTTGTTCAATTTTCTGAGCTTCCAAGGCGGTTAAACGTCGCAGTTGCATTTGTAAAATAGCATCAGCTTGTGGTTCAGAAAGTCCGAACCTTTCGATTAACTCCTGTTTAGCTGTAGGGCTATCAGCAGCATGGCGAATTAGGGCAATAATTGCATCAAGATTATCGAGAGCAATTAATAGTCCTTGCAGGAGGTGATCACGTTCTTCAGCTTTGCGTTTTTCATATTCAGTACGCCGCCGGATAGTGTCGATGCGGAAGTCTAGGAAAACATGGAGATATCGCTTGAGGGTAAGCAATTCTGGTTTTCCGTTAACTAGGGCTAACATATTAGCGCCGAAGTTGGTCTGAAGGGGAGTTTGTTTATAAAGGTTGTTGAGAACCACCCTAGGATAGGCATCTCGTCGGAGTTCCACGACGATCCGCATCCCTTCACGATCGCTTTCATCTCGGATATCTGATATCCCCTCCAGGCGCTTCTCATTCACCATTTCGGCGATTTTTTCGATTAAAGCGGCTTTATTGGTTTGGTAGGGTAACTCAGTGATGATAATAGCTTCCCGGTCTGGTCGTCCTCGGTGTTCAATGGTTTCAATTTGGGCAACTCCCCGCATGGTGATAGAACCCCGTCCGGTGGTGTAGGCTTCCCGAATACCAGACCTTCCGAGAATTTTCGCCCCGGTCGGGAAGTCAGGACCGGGAATATAGCGCATTAGTTCAGTATCAGTAATTTCGGGGTTATGAATTAGCGCGACTAAGCCATCGACTAACTCATTGAGGTTATGGGGGGGGATGTTAGTTGCCATTCCGACGGCGATACCGGAGGAACCGTTGAGCAACAGTTGAGGAATGCGGGCCGGAAGCACTAGGGGTTCTTGTTGGGAACCGTCAAAGTTATCGCCAAAATCTACGGTATCGGAGTCGATATCCCGCAACATGGCTTCGGAGGTCAGGTAGTGCAGGCGACATTCTGTGTATCGCATGGCGGCGGGGGGGTCATTATCGACAGACCCAAAGTTCCCGTGACCTTGAATTAGGGGCGATCGCATCGAAAATTCCTGGGCCATCCGCACTAGGGCATCGTAGACGGCTGTATCACCGTGGGGGTGATATTTCCCCAGAACCTCCCCTACCACCCGGGCGCACTTCCGAAAGGGGCGATCGGGCATTAGGCCTAGTTCATTCATGGCATACAGGATGCGACGATGGACTGGTTTAAACCCATCCCTGGCATCTGGCAGCGCCCGACCTACAATGACGCTCATGGCGTATTCGAGATAGGATTGCTGCATCTCGTTCCGCAAATCCGTTGGGATAATTCGGGATTCGGAAGCGCTCATAGAATTTAAAACTCCATTAATATTGCAAAAACCGTCGCTTTTTTGTGAAATAATTCAGATCAAATAAATTGATTTTCGATTATTATTTGAAAAGGCGCGACTAGGCTATAAAATTATAGCATACTTTGCACATATTTTCGATGGGAATCCCTCTCGGCCCTATTGCCTTTTTGTCCCCTGTTGTTAGCCCCGGCACGGTCAATGTTAACTGTTATCTACTCTGACGAATTTCTGGAACACAAAACGGGTTTATTTCATCCAGAACGACCCGAACGCCTCAAAGCGATCGTCCAAGGTTTGCGGGCCACCCCCTGGCGTGACCAACTGACTTGGTTATCACCCACTCCGCTAAAAGAACGCCACAGTCTGATTATGCAAGTCCTCAAGGCTGTTCACACCGACTCCCATATTGACAGGATTAAAAATATTGCCAGTGCTGGCGGCGGCCATCTTGACGGCGATACTCCCATTTCTGAGGAGAGTTACCAGGTGGCGCTATTGGCGATCAGTGCTTGGTTAGATGGTGTCGATCGCACTTTGACTACCGCCAGACCTAGTTTTATTTTAGCCCGTCCCCCCGGACATCATGCCGAAGCGGGTCGGGGGATGGGTTTCTGTTTGTTTTCTAATGCGGCGATCGCTGCTCATTATGCCATTCAACAGCCAGGAGTCAATCGAGTTGCTATTCTTGATTGGGACGTTCACCACGGTAACGGAACCCAAAGCCTGGTCGAAAATCACCCCCAAATGGCTTACTGTTCCCTTCATCAGTCCCCCTGTTATCCCGGAACTGGCTACCCCCAAGAAAAAGGTCAATATAATAATGTTTTAAATATCCCCATGTCTCCAGGTAGTACCATGGCATTATACCAGCCAGCTTTTGAAAATCAAGTGATCCCTTTTTTACAAAGTTTTCAGCCAGATTTATTAATTATCAGTGCTGGATATGATGCCAATCAAGCTGACCCCTTAGCCAGTATTTCCTTACAACCGCAAGATTTTGGGATATTTACAGATTATTGCTGCCAAATAACTACAAAAATTGTGTTAGGATTAGAAGGGGGATATGATTTGAAAAGTTTGGCGGATTCGGTAGTGGCAACTATAGAGTCCTGTTTAAATCATTAATCCCTCCCAGTCTGGTCAGCCATTAACTCCCACAACAACCAACTATCAGATATGATCGGAATCATATCAAATTGAACTATGGTCAAATTTGAGTTAAAAGCACCCTTTCAACCTACAGGAGATCAACCATTAGCGATCGCCCAATTAATTCAAAGCATCAAATCCGGTCATCCTAAAACCACCCTCTTAGGCGCAACTGGAACCGGAAAAACCTTTACCATTGCCGCCACCATCGCCCAATTAGGTCGCCCCACCCTAGTCCTCGCCCACAACAAAACCCTCGCCGCCCAACTCTGCAATGAACTGCGGGAATTTTTCCCTAACAATGCCGTTGAATACTTTATCAGCTATTACGACTATTATCAACCGGAAGCCTATATTCCTGTCTCCGATACTTATATAGAAAAAACCGCCTCAATTAACGATGAAATTGATATGCTGAGACACTCAGCTACTCGGTCTTTATTTGAAAGGCGAGATGTAATTGTTGTAGCTTCCATTAGCTGTATTTACGGGTTAGGAATACCCACCGAATACCTGAACGCAGCCATTCCCCTACGGGTGGGAGAAGACCTAGACCAACGCCAACTTTTGCGAGACCTAGCCTCTATTCAATATACCCGCAATGACACGGAAATCACTCGCGGACGCTTCCGAGTTCGCGGAGATGTCTTAGAAATTGGACCCGCCTATGAAGACCGTATAATTAGGGTAGAATTTTTCGGGGATGAAATTGATGCAATTCGTTATATTGACCCCGTAACCGGAGAAGTCTTACAGAGTTTAGACACATTAAATATATACCCCGCCCGCCACTTTGTGACACCGGGAGATAGGTTAGATGCTGCTTGTGATGCTATTGCTGCTGAACTTAAACAACAGTTAGCCGAATTAGAAAAAGCTGGTAAACTTTTAGAAGCCCAACGCCTAGATCAACGCGCTCGCTATGACTTGGAAATGCTGCGAGAAGTCGGATATTGTAATGGTGTGGAAAACTACTCTCGTCACCTCGCTGGAAGGCTTCCCGGTTCTCCTCCTGAGTGTTTGGTGGACTATTTCCCGGATGATTGGTTATTGGTGGTCGATGAGTCTCATGTGACGGTTCCTCAAATTCGGGCTATGTACAATGGCGACCAAGCCAGAAAAAAGGTGCTAATTGAACATGGTTTTCGTCTTCCTAGTGCGGCGGATAATCGACCCTTGAAATCTGAGGAATTTTGGCAAAAAGTTAAACAGTGTATTTTGGTCTCGGCGACACCAGGAGATTGGGAAATTGCACAATCTCAAGGTCAGGTGGTTGAACAAGTTATTCGACCAACGGGGGTAGTTGACCCGGAAATATTTGTCCGCCCAACCACAGGACAGGTTGATGATTTAATCGCTGAAATTCAAGAGAGAATCCCCAGGAATGAACGGGTTTTGGTTACGACTTTAACTAAGCGTATGGCGGAGGATTTAACTGAGTATTTGCAAGAGAGGGGTATTCGGGTCAGATATCTACATTCGGAAATACAGTCGATTCAGCGCATTGAGATTCTTCAGTCTTTACAAGAAGGCGAATTTGATGTGTTAATTGGGGTGAATTTATTGCGGGAAGGTTTGGATTTACCACAGGTGTCTCTGGTGGCTATTTTTGATGCGGATAAGGAAGGTTTTTTGCGGACGGAAAGGTCCCTTATTCAAACTATTGGGAGGGCGGCGCGCCACGTTCGCGGTCAGGCTATCTTGTATGCTGATAATATGACTGACAGCATGAGGGCGGCGATCGCCGAAACTAACCGACGGCGAACAATTCAGTTGGAGTATAATCAAAAATATGGCATTACCCCTAAATCTATTCACAAAACTTCCAGTAATGCCATTTTGGCGTTTTTGGATGTCTCCAGACGCTTAAATTATCAACAAATTGATCTGCCTTGTCCACAGGTGGATGATTTACCCTTGGAAGAAATACCAACTTTAATTCAACAGTTGGAGGTTCGCATGAAGGAGGCGGCGCAACAGTTGGAGTTTGAGGAGGCGGCTCAATTTCGCGATCGCATTCGCATTTTACGCGATAAATTAGTTGGTCGTTAATTGATTTTTAGGACTCAGCGGCTGGGCCAAAAAAAAAATTTTCTGGGCGGCCCCCGCGCTTTTTTTTTCAGAAAACCCTATCTTTTTGGGGGAGTCCGTGCTATACTATAAGATAATGGGAATAGTTGCGAAAATATTATTTTTGCTTACATCCCATTATGTAACATACTCCTATCATAGCCGACTAGCGCCGCCCTGTCAACCCCTTTTCACTTGGGCGGCCGGGCCATTTTTTTAAAAAAAAGCTATTCTAGGACAACTGGATCAGCCGATCGCAATTGCCAAGTTTTGCAAGTCCAAAAATAAGCGCCAATACCGACAAGTAAATTAGCAATACAAGCGGCGGCAAAAATGCCTTTAACTCCCCACCAGAGACTACCCAAATAAGCCAAAGGAACATAAAGTAATAACATCCGGGTAATAGTCATCATCAAAGATGGTAAAGGCTTACCCAAAGCATTAAAAGTAGAACTAGCGATGAACATGAGACCCATAGTTCCATAACTAACGGGAACGAGGGTGAGGTAACTAGCAGCGATCGCGACTACATTGGGATTTTGATCAAAAGCGGTAGCGATTTGTTCAGAACTAGCAGCCAAAATAAGAGTTAATAGGACTCCCCAAAATATACAAAACAGGAAAGACTGTCGGATAGCAGTGTGTACGCGATGATAAAGTTGAGCGCCCCAATTTTGACCAACAAAAGGACCAATACTAGCAGAGAGTGCCATAATCACAATTAAAGCGAAAGCCTCGACTCGGGTAGCAATACCAAAACCAGCGACGGCTTCGGCACCCTCTGTAGCGACCAAACCTGTAACGACGGCGGTAGAAATAGGGGTAATCATATTGGTTCCGGTAGCGGGAATACCAACATGGAGAATTTGTCGCCAGTCGGACAATAGGTCTTTGGGGGTGGGAAGTTTCCAGAGGAGCATTTTTTCGCGGAAATGCAGGAATAAGACGGAAGCGATTAAAGTGGTAGCACGACCGATAACAGTAGCGATCGCGGCTCCCCGCAGTCCCATGGCTGGTATAGTAGCAAAGCCAAAGATAAATATCGGGTCAAGGATAATATTAACGACAGCAGCGACAGTCATAATCACACTAGGAACGAAGGTATTACCCGCCGCGCGAATGGCGCTAGTCCCGACCATAGGAACCACCAGAAAAATGACACCCCCATACCAAATGGTCATATACTCGCGGATAAATGGCAAGATATCAGGACTGGCTCCCAAGGCTTGAAACACGGGATTAATGGTGCTGATACCGAGGACGACTAAGACACTAACCATAAGCAGAGAGAGACTGAGAGAGTTAGTGGTGAGGCGGCGGACGCGATCGCGTTCTCCCTCCCCAATAGCCCTAGCAATGACAGAAGCAGCGCCTATCCCCAGTCCCATAGATACGCTTCCTAATAGGGTGACTACTGGAAAGGTAAAACTCATCGCGGCTAGTTGTCGGGTTCCCAACTTAGCGACGAAGTAGGTATCTGCTAGGCTAAAGGCAATAATGGCAAACACTCCCCAAATCATTGGTAGAGTGAGGTTAATCAGGGTAGATGTAACAGATCCTTGGGTTAATGTTCCTTTCATAGGGCCAGCGGCTTTGAGCATATTTACAAAAGTTTACCAAAAAAAAAGGGTTGAAGCTAGGCGGTAGGCGGTAGTGGCTCTATTAGTGTTTGGGGGAAGATTGCTAAAATGTTACATATTATTGCAGAGCTTCATAAAAGTTAGACTGCGATCGCCTCAATCCCCTAATCTGTAAGCATGGTATATTAATGCCAGTGTGCTAAATCCCAATCATCCTGGGATAGATCATTGGCGACAACTGATAAACAATGCTGACGTTTGAGAATAAGGAGATTAATGGTGCCCCTTCCATTATTAAGCTACACTACAACGAGTTTCAATACTCGTGTTGCTGGATATGAAGTTCCAGGTGATGAGCAGCCCCAAATTTATACGGCTGAAAATATGCCTTCGGGTTCTGAGTGGGACGCTCTGATCTGGGCGGCTTATCGGCAAATCTTTAGTGAGCATCAAATGCTGAAAAGCAATCGCCAAACCTTCCTTGAGTCCCAACTCAAGTTTGGTCAGATCACCGTCCGTGACTTCATTGGTGGGTTAGCGACTTCGGCTCCTTTCTTGGAGAGAAACTACCAAACCAACAGCAACTACCGCTTTGCGGAAATGTGCGTTCAGCGAATTCTCGGCCGGGATGTTTACAACGAACGGGAAAAAATCGCTTGGTCAATTGTGATTGCTAACAAAGGACCCAAGGGCTTCATTGAGGAATTACTCAATAGCGACGAGTACCTGGATAACTTCGGATATGATACAGTTCCTTATCAACGTCGTCGGATTCTGCCTCAGCGCAATATGGGCGAAACACCCTTTAACCTGAAGACTCCCCGGTACAATGAATACCACCGGACCCAGTTGGGATTCCCCCAAGTTATCTGGCAAACTTCTGTACGTCGCTTTGTACCCCAAGAGAAGCAACCCAAAGCTGGCGATCCCGCCAACTTCCTGGCTATGGCAAAACAGGTTTCTCGTCCTGCCAACACAGTAACTCGCGTTGCCCTTGGTAGCATCAATTTTGACACCATGGTTCCTTACCGTCAGCGCTAATAGGATCTAATCCTTACTTAATTGGGATTGACAGTCGCTGCCAGCGGTTAGATATTCGGAGTTTTTGACCCAATGGTTAACTCTTGATGTCTAACATTTGGCGGCGAATTTTTCGTGGGGGCGATCGCTATAATAACAATAATTGTTAATCATCCCTAATGTATTATGGCTCTCCGGATTGTTGACTTGGAGATTACTTGGGAAAAACTTCCCGATGATTTTATTCTACCGGACGATCCTGTGGACAATATTAATCAACCGGCTTTAGCTGTAGCCCTGACTGATAGTCTAGCTGTGGCTGGTAAACTGAGCCCATTGAGTATCACGCCCACCAATTATGGGATCTGTGCCACCCTCAACGGTAAAATTGTGGTGAAAGCCCCAGACTGGGCGTTTATTCCAGAAATTCGGGTTGAGCGATCGCAGGTTGAACGCAGCTATACTCCTGAGTTGCAGGGTGCGCGTCCGATTATAGTTATGGAATTTCTCTCTGATACTGACGGAGGGGAATATTCGATTAAGCCTACCTATCCCCCAGGAAAATGGTTCTTTTATGAACGGGTGTTAGAGGTCCCTTACTATGCTATTTTTGACCCCAAAACTGGTAAGTTAGAACTTTATCGCCTTGATGAACAGGGATTCTATCAAATACAAGAACCACTAGATGATGGACGATATGCGATCGCTCCCATGGAACTGTTTTTAGGGGTTTGGGAAGGAACCCGCGAAAACCGTAACGGTTACTGGTTGCGCTGGTGGAATGAAGCCGGAGAGTTGCTGCTTTGGGGTATTGAATTGGTCGCCCAAGAACGCCAACGGGTGGAAGCTGAAAGCCAACGGGCTGAAGTTGAAAGCCAACGGGTGGAAGCTGAACGACAACGGGCTGATGCTGAACGACAACGGGCTGAACGTTTCATGGAACAACTGCGCCAGGCTGGTATTGAGCCTTTAGACAATTAGTTTAAAGTAATTTTCAACCACTAGGTAGGGGCGTAAATATTTCGCCCCTGTCATGTGGGGTCTAGTTGTTGTGAAATCCATTGTAAATAAGAGGGGGAACCTGCGACAATTGGTAAGGCAATAATTTCCGGCACTTCATAGGAATGAACCTCGGCGACCTTAGCAGCCAAAGCGTCAAACTGATTCAGGTCAGTTTTAATAATTAATTGCCACTCATCGGATGAGCAGATCTCACCTTTCCAGGTGTAAACTGAATGGATGGGCATTAAACCCACACAGGCGGCTAGTTTTCCCTCGACTAAAGTATGGGCGATCGCCTCTGCTTCCGTCCGGGAACTTGCCGTTACTAATACTATACCATATTGAGCCACCATATCAATTATACCACAAACATCTAAACTTGAGATTGAGAAAGTGTTAAACAGCAGAAATTTTCTAAATCCAGATATAAGCGAAAAGACAACGGTAAAATTGCCTCACAGAAATTAGCCTCTTTTACCTCGACTCCCAGTAATTTAGCCTCGCGCAAATCAGCATTTCGGAAATTAGCCCCCGACAATTTAGAACCATTCAGATCAGCATAACTCAAGCAAGCATTTTCTAAATTAGCGCCTCTTAAATCGGCATTTTCTAACTGGGAACCTAGGAGTTTAGCAGAACTGAGATTAGCCCTAATCAAGTTAGTTCCGGTCAAATTAGAACCACAAAGCCTAGCGTTACTCAAGTTAACACCATTCAAATCTAGGCGACTCAAATTAACACCATTCATATAAGCATTTTGCAAGTTAACATCAGTGAGCCTGGTTCCAAATAACTTAGCGCCACTGAGTCGCACACCATTGAGATTAGTATATCTCAAATCACTGCCAGTCAAATTAGCCCCCCGCAGATTAGCAAATTGCAGGTTAGCACCACATAAGTTAGAATTGGGGAGACTAGCGCCACGCAAATTAGCACCCGCCAAACTTGCGCCACTGAGTTGGACACCAGGTAATTTAGCTTTGACTAAAAAAGTACCGTTGAGATTGGCTTTGGTTAACTCAGCCTCCACCAGCTTGGCTTCGTTCATTTTAGCAAAACTCAGGTTGGCACGGTGTAAATTTGCACCATTGAACTTAACACGACTTAAAAATGAGCGAGTCAGGTTAGCACCCGTCAGGTTACTTCTCGATAGGTTAACACCTATGAGAATGACCCCTGTCAAGTCTACGCCACTGAGATCGACTCCTGTAAAGTCGGTTTCGCCTTGTTCGTAAAGTCTTAAAAGATGGCTGACGTTCATGAAAAAGTAACTCCGGCTACCTCTGATTATTTATCTAAGCACGGAAATTTCACAAAGTTTTTATATTTTTGTGTTGTTTTAATCTGTCGAAATGTTGCAATTATGGGGGTAGGACGAGAAATTATGGCCGAGAGTGGGGTTAACGAGGGTCTAACCCCGGAAAATTTATACACTCCAGTTAGGCTGTGATAAGCTACCCTTTCTGGATAAGGACTTCCGTTAAATCACGCAGATTGAGAAACATGATCCATACCCCATTACCAGACCCAGAAGACAACCCAAGGTCGGTCAAACGTTGGCGGCGTTGGCTTATTTGGGGAAGTGTTGGCTTAGGTCTTACTTCTGTGACGATCGCTGGTGGTGTAAGCTGGTTTATACATTACCGTTTAGCCTCTACCATCGCTACAGCCTTAGAGGGGACTCTCGATAGACCTGTAGAAGTCGGACCTGTTGAACGCTTTGGGATTATTAGTGTTCGTTTTGGACGGTCTGTGATTCCTCCCACAGATACTGATCCCAATACCGCCTCACTTGAAGCGATCGAAGCCAGCATTTCCATTATATCACTATTAACGCCAACTGTCGGCTTAAATTTACGGGTGATCAATCCCCAAGTTTATCTTGAACAAGACGAACTCGGAAATTGGATTAGGACTGAGATAGCGCCGGGGGATGAAAGTCCTGTGGATGTGGAAATTGGCTCTATTACCATTGAGAATGCTAATGTTAAACTCATGCCTCAAACTCTGCTGACGGCTGAGGTGAGAGAAGACCCGATCGCCCTCAATGTCGATCGCCTGATTTTAGATATCAGTGACCAGAACGATCGCATCAGAACCCACCTCACAGGTGAGTTTCACCGAGGCGGGAACATACAGGTTAGAGCGGATGGTATTTTATCTGCTGGAGATTTCGATACCACTATCACAGCTAATAGTCTTAATTTACCACAATTAGGATTATTAGTCAATACCCCCGGTATAATTTTAGGCGAGGGAGAAGCGGATGCCCAATTAAGGGTAAAATTGGCGAATTTTCAGCCGACTGGTATTTGGGGAAATCTGCAACTTAGGGAAGTACAAGCCATTTTAGCAACCCTTTCGGAACCGGTGACGATCACCAATGCTAATTTGGGGTTTGAGGAGACAGAGGCGACTGTGGAGACCCTAGAAATAGCTTGGGGTGATTTAGGAGTAACGAGCGGAGGGACAATCAGAACTAATGCAGAATTTGACTTGTTACAAACGGAATTCGATTTACAGGCAAATTTGCTCCCTGTTACTTTGGCGACGTTATTAGAAACGGCGGATCGAGAATTAGGGGAAACTCTGGTTTTACCAGTTCAGGTCGCGGGGGAAGTTACGGCTGATATTAACTTGACGGGAAACCTACAACAGCCTCAGCTAGAAATAGCGATCGCCACCACAGAAGCAACCCAAATAGATCGGGTAATTTTTAGCGAAATTTCCACGGAAATAGCCATCACACCAGAACTAGATCAGCAGTTTAATTTAGTAGCCGACCCAAGTATCAGCATTAACAATTTAAGGATTAAACCCATAAGCGGGGGAGAAATTAGCGGCGCTGGTAGTATGCAATTAACGGGACTGACGGAGTTACTTCGCGCCGCCACATTGACGACAGAATCACCAGAGGAATTTGTTTTACAGCCAACGGTAGAATTTACCCTAGATATTGACAGTCTATATTTAGATGCGATCGCCAGTCTATATGAACTTCCGAATAATACTAGATTAGGGGATATGTTCGCGACGGCTAAAGTTTCAGGTTCCCTAGATAACCTCCAAGGGGATATTAACTTTAATCTCCCAAATGGAACCTTGCCGATTTTGGGTTCTAGTCAAATCACCAAAAATCAGTTAACCGCGAATATAGCGATAGCCGAGGGTATAGTAAATGCGAATGTGCAACTGGCGGATAATAATAATTGGATAGCCACCCTGAACGCCAATGAATTAGGCTTAGATCCCCTAGTCAAATTAGGATTACCCCTCGCCAATTTACCCCCAGAGGTGCAGTTAATTATCGGACAAATTGACCTGAGACAAGATAAATTAAACCTAGACACGACCATCACAGGTCAACTAGATAAACTGAACCTAAACGACATCATCGCCAATGGCAATTTTAACCTAACGATCGCTAATGGAGAAATCAACAGTGATTTCAAATTAATAGGTGGAAAATTGGGGGCAGATTTTCTGGCAAATCGCCTAAATTTACAGCAAATAATAGGTATCGGACTACCCCTAATAAATTTACCGCCAGAAACTCTTATCCAACTGCAAACTCTAGATTTCAGCAATGGAACCGTGCAAAGTAGAGGAGTTGTGTCGGCGGACTTAAATAATTTTGACCCCAATAACATCACGGCTAATGCTATCGGCGACATCAATTTAGGCAATATGGGAGGGGTGATATCTTTCCGAGAAACTCGCCTAGCGAATGGGGTATTTAACTTGGAGTTGGAGGCGAATAGTATCCATGTTAATCCCTGGTTAAATGTAGCCAGCAATTTGGGTAATTTACCACCGGAAACTAGGGAAAAATTGAGGCGATCGCCAGAGTTAAGAAACAGTCGCTTAAATGGAGTCATGATAGCCGGAGGAAATCTGAATAATCTTAATCAGATTAAAGGTAGTGTGAATGGATTAGTTAACCTTCCCCAATTAGGGGGAGAAATCACCGCCAGAGGCGAAATTGAGGCGGGAGACTTTGAGGGAACTATCATCAGTAATAATCTGCCTTTAAATCCCCTAATCAACTTAGGGCTACCTTTAGCGAATTTACCCGCAAATGTAGTAGCAGAAATTCGGAACTTAGACCTAGACAACCCACAACTACAAGGGGAAACCCGGTTTAGTGGAAACCTAGCCAGCATGACTCCAGAAGCGCTAACCATTAGTTTAGACGGACAGTTAAACTTAGGGAGAGATGGCATAATTAAAGCCACAGGTAGGACTCAAGCTGGTGACTGGAATGCTAATATAATAGGCGATCGCATTGCCTTAAATCGCTTTTCACCATTAGTCGAAAATCTCACCGGAATCGAAACCGCCCTCAGACCGACGGGATTACTTAACCAAGCCCAAAATATGCCCTTATTGCGAGGGTTGTTAGATACCGAATTAAATGCTAGAGGTTCAGTCACCGAATTCAACCCCGCCACCCTGGAAGCCACCAGCCAACTAAGACTAACAGAATTACCAATAATTCGTCAACCCTTGGAAGCCATAGCGAGACTGAAAAACGGACAAGTAAACATTGACCAAGCCGAAACTCCCCAATTTGGTGCTAACGGTTTATTAGCGCTAGAATTTAGTGGAAGTGGGGTTCCCAGTTTAGCCAATGTCGATCTAAATTTACGGGTATCTAACTTTGATTTAAACTCGCCTTTAGTAGAACCCCTCTTAGCCAACCTTCCCTCAGAAATACTACGGGGAGAAGTGCCACCTTTGGCGGGTAATGTGAGTTTTGCTGGTCAGTTAAAAGGTGCTATTTCCGCATTAAATTTACAGGGTGATGTCAGGTTAGAAAATTTTGCCATGCGGTCTCTCATATTTGACCCAGTAATGACCGGAACTTTAACAGCAGGACTAGGTGGCGGCGGTGTCACCTTAGCCTTATCAGGTCAACAGGACAAAATCGAGTTAGTATTAGACGATCGCTTTTTACCGACTGCATTTTTAGTACAGCGAGGAAATGCGATCGCCAAAGGAACCACCCCCAGCCTAAACCAGCTACAAATAACCCTAGAAGATTTCCCCATAGACCAATTAGGAATATACCCCATAGTAGCCGAAGGTTATGGTAATTTAGGAGGGAACTTAGCCGTAATATTAAACATTACTAATCTCGCCAGTTTAGACATCAATCAAATAGGCGCAACTGGTGAAATTAGCGTCCAAAAACCCAGTTTAGGTCATATAGAAGCCGATAGCTTCACCATTACTCAACTCAACCTTAGCCGTGGTCAATTTAGCTTTAATGACGGGGAACTTCGCCTAGGAGAAACCCAAGTTTTCATAGCAGGACAAGCCAACCTAGGCGCTATTATAGCCCAGGTTCCCGACTCCCCGGAAGAACCCCAATTTCAAGCTGATATCAGGGTTCCCCAAGGTAGACTACAAGATATATTTACCGCCTTAGAATGGTTCCAGTTAAGTGATATCGCCAACGGTCTCCAGCAACCCCAACGCGGCACCGCAGCCGACCTAGAAACCGTGGCCGTAGGATTATCTGAGACAGCGACCCTCCACCAACAGCTACAACGTTGGGCAGAAATTAACGCCCTATTGGAACAATGGGAAATCAAACAGAAGGAGAATGCTTCGCCATTTCCGCCCCTAGAGCAAGTCAATGCCAAATTTGATGCCGAAATCAAAATAAGCGGTTCCCCAGCCAATTTAACCGCCACTGCGGACATAAATGGTGCTGACTGGACATGGGGCGAGTACCGAATTGATGAGTTAGGATTAGAGGCAAGTTTCGAGGATAATATAGTCCGGGTGTTACCGTTGAGAGTGCGTTACGGTGAGACATTGGTGGGGTTTCAGGGACAACTAGATTTAGATGAGCAAATACCTTCGGGTCAGTTGCGGGTTAAGAATTTCCGCTTAGAAACCATAGAAGAATTTTATGACATCCCCAATATTGCTTTGAGTGGACAATTAAACCTACGCGCTTTGTTAGCGGGGAGTTTAGATAATCCCCAAGCCTCCGGGGAATTTACGGTACTTGAAGGCTTATTTAATGATGAACCCCTGAAAGAGGCGCGGGGTAGTTTTAACTATAATAACGCCCGGTTTAACCTAGGTGGAACGGTGTTAGTGACGGAACAAGATCCTATAGAATATCGTGCATCAGTACCCTTTAGATTACCCTTTGCTAAGGTGAGACCAGAAAGTAATCTGGTCAGCGCTGAGGTGCAAATGCTGAATGAGGGATTCAAGATTATTAATTTACTCAATCCAGAAGTGAGTTGGGTTGAGGGACAGGGTCTTGTACAAATGCGGGCGCGAGGAGTCCTAGAACAGGCTGATGATGGCTCAATTAAGAATATTCTCATAGAACCTGATGGGGTGTTGAAGCTGGAAGATGTGGTGTTGAGGCTGGCTAGTAATAACAGTTCGATTACGGGTTTATCGGGAACAGCAACTTTCCTGAGAAATCGCCTGCGGGTTAAGGGTATGGAAGGGGAATTATTGGGAGACGCTGGGACGGGAAAGGTTGTTATCGATGGGGTATTGCCAATTTTTGAACCAATGAGACCGGAAGATCCAGATATTGACTCGCCCCTGAAAATGGTTCTGGAAAATTTAAAGTTAAATTTAGCCCTATTGTATCAGGGAAAAGCGGCGGGAGAAATTGTGATTGGTGGGACGGCTTTGCAACCGGGAATTGGTGGTCAGGTGGTGTTGTTTGATGGGGCTGTAACTTTACCGGAAGCAGACCAACCCCCGGCTACGGATAACGGAGATAGTCCAGAACTGCTAAATACTGGACCGGTAGAGGTGAGCTTGAATAATTTTATGTTGACTTTGGGAGAGCATATTCAAGTGCGATCGGCTTCTATTACGCCTATTTTTGATGCCCCTGTGCTGAATTTTAACGCCAATGGCACAATTATAGTTAATGGAGATTTAGATAGTTTGGAGAGTCTTCGCCCCCAGGGAACTATTGAATTGACGGGAGGCGCGGTGAATTTGTACACGAGTCGATTTCAGTTAGACCGGGGTTATCCTCAACGCGCTACTTTTGTTCCTGAGCATGGACTTAACCCGATTTTAGATGTGCGACTGGTGACTAGGGTATCGGAAACGACTCCGGCTGTGGCTTCAACTTCTGCTTTTGAAACGGAACTTATGGAAGTACCTAGGGCTGCTCAATTTGGTACGGTACGCACTATTAGGGTAACTGCTTTGGCTCAGGGTCTGGCTTCTGAGATTAACGATATTCTGGAGTTACGCAGTTCACCACCGCGATCGGAAATTCAACTGTTAGCTTTGTTAGGAGGTAGTGCGATCGAGGGAGTAACGGGGGATACGACTTTAGTGTTGGCAAATATTGCTAGTGCGGGACTGTTTAATGAGATTCAACAGAGTGTTCTTGATGCTACTGGGTTGACTGAATTTCGCATTTATCCGGCGCGGGTGTCTCAGTCCCAGGAACGTTCGGGTTCGACGGCTTTGGGTTTGGGGCTAGAGGTGGGTTTGGATGTTGCTAATGATGTGTCGGTTTCGGTGAGTCGGGTTCTGGCGGCGAACCAGCCTACTCAATTGAATCTCAACTATCGGGTTAATGACCGCTTGCTTTTGCGGGGGGCTACGAATTTTGGCAATGAAAGTGAGGTGAGGTTTGAGTATGAAACACGATTTTAGTCGGGGTTTGAACAGGGCTGAATTTGGCTAATGGCAATAATTCATCAACAGCAACACGACAGTTTTTCAGGAGGAGTCAACTATGTATAACATGAATCAATCCCTGCAAGTGGCTAAACAAGCCACCAGAGATATCGAAGGCTGGTTATCTGGTCTGCCGGAAACTGTGGCTATTGAAAATGTGGAAGATAACCCGCAATATCAAAGGGTTGATGTTGATTTGATTTGGATAACTCAAACCGGATCCTATCAAGTGGAAATTAAGGGCGATCGCTACCACAAAACTGGTAATTTCTTTTTGGAAACTCACAGTAATAAGGAACGCAATACACCCGGCTGTTTTCTCTACACAGAGGCAGATTGGGTGTTTTACTACTTCGTGACTCCCCGTCTGCTTTACCAATTGCCTATGCCAGCCACCCGCCACTGGTTTCTTGAGAATATTAACCGTTTCCGCGAAAGGTCAACTACCACCAATGTGGGTAATAGCTATTATACCACGGTGGGGCGATTGGTTCCGATTAATGTGGTAATTGCTGAAGTTGCTAACATTGCCAGACATCAACTATAATCAGCATTAATTTAATTATTTAAATAATCGTTGATAATCCACATAAAATCGATTTTTATAGGTTTACAGTAGTATTAATCCGGTAAATCTCTATAATTCGCTATAGCCTCCCCCTGAGCATATTTAAATTCTGGTGGGGAAACTGACGCAGCATGATAATTATGGAAGGGGGTACTTCCAGCGATGGTTATACTGAAAGGGTTGGGTATTTCTGAACATCTCCAATCGAACGGGCCCCCCCAAGTGGTGGCGATCGCCCCTGTAAATGGCTTCTACACTGACATTAGAGGCAATTGCTCAATTCAATTTTTCTAAATTTGCGTAAATTTAGTGGTTGTCGCTGATAGGTAGATAGATGATCAGCCCACCGGATGGCCATCTCTAACTGAGGATCACTGAAATGGGAGGATAACGTTTAGAAAAGTTTACAGTCAAAAAGTAAATTTGTGTTTAATAATAAGGAGATAACATTAGGCGTTTAAGCATTAAGTTCAAAATCGTAAAAGTGCCTCACTGTAAGGGTTATAGATTCTATTGACCCACATTTTGTAGCACCCTTTTTTAGAACTTTCGCCGCAGGAGGGGCGATTTTAGATTTTAGTAGTCAAAGGAGATGCGATCGCGCTTCCTTTCATGCTTTGTATTTTCAGCAATATACAGTTAAGTTTTACTAAGTTTCACGATTGAGATATGGTTAATTCTACAGCCCCAAATATAATAGCTCTACAGGTAATTAGAGAGGCAGTTTGGCATTTAGCAAATTGGGCACAAGCCAAATGGCCCCCCAATTTTAATGTCCCAGAAGAGAATCCGGCGATCGCTAGAGCAAAACAATTGTTATCTTGGACAGAGACTAGCCAGATTCAACCCTTACACCTTTTGTTTGATGCGGTGAATCTATCACAGCCACAATCTCATCAGCATTATGTACCCGCTATCGCCATTGAGGATAGCAACCCTACAATTCCTTATCCTACAAATGAACCAGTTCAAGCCGAACAAATTAATTTTTTGCAACAAAAAATTAGAGAAACTATCGCTAATTTAAGGCTAGAAGATTGGGAAAACTTGTCACTATTAACCTTGCTTTTAGAAAAGTTTGGCTCCTGTTTATCATTAGGATTTGAAAATGTAGCTTTTTATGATTTGGTCAAATCAACTGCGGCGATCGCCGCGATTTTATCAAATGATTATCAAGCATCAAAGATTAGCTTAATAGCGGGTGATTTGTCTGGAATTCAAGACTTTATCTATACCATTTCATCTGACGGAGCCTTGAAATCACTAAGAGCTAGAAGTTTTTATCTGGAATTAGTGACGGAAGAAGTAGCCCAACAACTGCTAAATAAATTAAATATACCTCGGACTAATATTATTTATGTTGGCGGCGGCAATTTATATTTATTAGCTCCAGAACAGAATAATAATGAAAATTTAGTTGAACCCATACGAGATGCTTTCAATGAATGGCTGATTGATGAATTTCAAGGCAAAGTATTTTTAAGTCTGGGAACTCAAAATTTTGATATCGAGGAAATTGGAACGGCTAAATTTGCCCAACAATGGGCAACCATTACTCAAAACTTAGCTCTCCAAAAAGCTCGCAAATTCGATCATCATTTGGATAATTTCTTAGCGATTCAGGAAACCTATGAACCTTGTCGGGTTTGCCATCGAGATGATGAGGAAAACTTAAAACCGCTTAACCATCAAGAAGCCGATTCAGTTTTAGCTTGTCCGACTTGTCGGCAGATGTTTCGCCTAGGAAGTGAACTTTTTAGGGTAGATGCGATCGTGCGATCGCCGGTTCGCGATAGTATTGCCAAAGCCTTAGATAGCTTGCAGATTAAGTTACCAGGACAGAGTATATATTATCACTTATTTCGGGGAAAGCAGCAAGTTAAAAATTTAGAAGAATCGGAAACTGTTTTTTTGGTAAATAATTGGAAAGTTGCCGACTATCAAAATGGCAACTCAGTTTCTTTATTACTCGGCAACTATGCTCAAAATAGTCAGGAAGAATATGGAACAATGACAGCCAATGAAATGGCAGATCTGGCTAAAAAAGACGGTTGTATTCCCAGAGTTGGTTATTTGCGAATGGATGTAGACAAATTAGGGCAGATTTTTGCCAAAGGTTTAGGAAATGATCAAACCTTACCTCGGTTAGCTGGATTATCGCGCCAAATGAGTTATTTTTTTAAAGTTTATTTGAATAGTCTGGCTCAATTTCGTCAGGAAAATTTACATAATACAGTGTTTCAGAGACTAACTGGAGAACGCCAAAATTTAGTATTTATTTATGCGGGAGGAGATGATTTATTTGTGAGTGGCGCATGGCATGAAGTTGTGGAATTTGCTTTTGATGTTTATCAATGTTTTCGCGCTTATACTGGGCATCACCCAGACATCAGCCTTTCTGGCGGTATTAGCTTGTCAGTTGCTAAATTTCCTCTCTACCAAGCAGCAGAGGAATCTGGACAAGCAGAAGATCAAGCTAAAGCAAATGGTCGGGACAGCTTGGGATTATTTGGGAGTGTATTTAAATGGGATGAGTGGTTGGGAACTGAATTAACAAATTTGCCAAATATGCCACGGAGTCCGCATAATTTCCTCAAACCGAAGGAATTGCAAACTTATCTTGCTAACGAAATATCACCGAGTCTTTGGGGAGTGTTGCCATTTGTTAAACAATTGCATCCATCCCTAGAAATAAACTATTCTCGAAGTTTTATAAGGAATCTATTGGCAACAGCAGAACTTCAGGATAAAATGATAAAAGAAGCTGCCAGCAAACCCCAGGAGTATCAGTGGGATGTCCGTTACTTCCTGCACCTGCCCAAAATTGCTTATACTTTAGCCAGGCTACCAGATCATGTTCGTAATCATCCTAATTTTGAACCAATTCGTACTTCTCTGAAAAACCCCTATAATGCTCCCTACTTTCGAGCGATCGCCACCTGGCTAGAGATGCTTAACCGTTCTTCAATTAACAGTGAATAAAACCCCGCCCGCATTCTCAGTCAGACCCTGCTCATATAAAAACCGGAAATTCTTATGACTTCCAATCAACCGAGACGCAATTCAACACCTCAATCAGCATCGTCCCCAACTCCGGACAGAGAGATGATTAAAGCTATTCACAAGCTGAACCAGGACAAGAAAAATGGGACTCTCAAAGATTACCCAATTCGAGATCTGGTTAAACACGCTGAGATGTTCGGGCCTTATCTCAAAAACCGGAGGTTAGAGACCAATCAGATCCGCAAGTTTTTGGATGCTATTAATCGTTTGAAAGCCAAACTGGCTCAAACTGAAGAAAATCAGAATCAGCTTTTTGCCGAAATTGAACCGGAAATTGTACTTCTCAAACCAAAATTAGCTTATGCAGCAGCCAGACAAGAGGCAGCCAAACCTTTGAGTGATGTTATGTCTGCTGCTATCGATCATGTACATTCTTTAGAAGATTTTGAACGCTTAGTTCAATTGATCGAGTCCATTATTGCTTATCATAAAGCCGAAGGAGGAAAATAATGACAGTTATTGAAAGACCTCAAACCCCCCTAGTTGGAAAGTTAAAAATTACCGGAACTTTGATTGTTGAAACCGGACTGCATATCGGTGGTGGCGGAGAAACATTGGAAATTGGAGGACTGGATAAACCTGTAATTCGCGATCCGGTGAGTCAATATCCATATTTGCCTGGTTCTTCGATTAAAGGTAAACTTCGATCAATTTTAGAAAGATGGCTTAATAAACCTTTAAATCGAGGGGGAGGAAGCGGAACATACCGTTATGAAAGTGATGATATAGAGAGTGGCTATACAGAGATTCAAGCGGATCAGTATGTTGAATATGAAGGTGCAAAAACCTGTCAAGTTAGCCGTCTCTTTGGCTCCACTGGTGGTTCTAAGTGTTGGATTCCTACTAATATTGCTCAGTCACAGGAATTAGGTGGTCAGGGAAATAAAACCATTAATGGTGTATCTCATACGAAGATTAAAGGCAGAAATTGTCCGGCTCGCTTGATTGTTCGGGATTGCCATTTAACTCCTGAATCAGCCGAGCAACTTCGTAACATTGACACTGGGTTGTATATGACCGAGTGGAAGTTTGAGAATGGATTAGATCGGGTGACAGCAGCGGCTAACCCCAGACAATTAGAGCGAGTGCCAGCCGGAGCAAAATTTACTTTTGAAATGGTCTATACTGTTGAGGATGAAAATCAGGCGATTGAAGATGTAAAAAACTTGGCGATCGCTCTGTCAATTTTAGAAGATGATGCCTTGGGAGGACATGGTTCTAGGGGTTACGGAAAAGTGAGATTTGAGAACTTTAATTTTGATTACCGTGATGCCAAACAATACGAAAATATTGCCAGTGGTGGCGGTACTTCTATTAACTTCCCATCCCTCAAAAATACGGCTGAATTTTTAAGCAGATTTAGCGAAATTCAATCTCAGTTACCAGGCAGTTAAACCTAAATTATGAGCAACTACAAGCTAGTTAGCCTCAATTTCGGACAACACTCTACCCATTTTGGTGAAGTCGGAATTGGAGTTGAAGAAACGAGCGAACGAGTGCGTTCTGATACATTATTTAGCGCGCTAATTATTGCCTATGCTCGGTTATTTGGAAAAGATGCTGTTGAAGATTTACTAAAATCTTTTGACTCATCGCCTCCTTTTCGGGTCAGCTCAACATTTATTTACTCTGAGAATGGTCAAAAAAGGATTGACTACCTACCAAAACCGCTCAAATTTCCGCGCGGGTATCCGGTGGGGAATGACTTGGAATTTACCAAGACTTACAAAAAAATTCACTACTTACCTCTGGATATTTGGCAACGCTGGTATCAAGGTAGTGGTTTTACGGTAACCGATCGCACCGAATTGATTGATTATACTAACCAGGCTAACAGTTCTGGTAATCTTAAAAATTCGGGAATTTTCGACTATAGCCAAGCCTATCAAATCCATAAAACTCCCAAAGTGGCGATCGACCGAACAACTCGGGCGACCAATTTCTACCATACTGGTTTTGTGCAATTTAATAAGTCCTGTGGATTGTACTTTTTAATAGATTTGGTTAAAGTAGATAAAGACCTAGAAAATAGACTTTTTGCCGCCTTAAATTTATTGGGGGATGAAGGCTTAGGCGGTGAGCGTTCCAGTGGCGCAGGACAGTTTAAACCCACTTGGTCAGATCTATCTGATACATGGCAAAACTTGCTTAACTGTCCTCAATCAACCGACTACAGTTTAATCAGTTTGCTTTGGGAAAATCCGATTTCGGATACACTCCATAATGATAGAGCTAGTTATGGAATACTGGAACGAGGGGGATGGATTTCCTCTCCCTTTTCTGGGCGACAACTGCGACGCAAAAAAGTGCGGATGTTTGTGGAAGGCTCGGTATTTCCGGTGCGTACTGACGGACAATTAGCGGATGTAACTCCCTACGAATTTCAAAAATTGCATAAAGTGTATCGGAGTGGAATTGGTTTTAGCTTGCCTATTATCCTATAACAACAAGAGTCATGGTTTCAGCTTTCAATATTTCCAAGCCTCAAGTTTATGAAACTAGAACAATTCAGTTATCGAGTCCGCTTTTACACATTGGCTCTGCGGTGTCTCGGCTCAACCCATTTGAATATGTTCAAACCAGTCAAAGAGTCTATCTTCCAGAGCAAGAAGCTCTGGCTAGAGAATTGTCAAATCGAGGCAAATTGCAGGATTATATCAGTGCGATAGAGCATCGACAAGAAATTCTCAGTATTCTGAGATCAACTTTTGGTGAAAATTGGCAAGATGCTAAAGATGTTTTGGGAAATCCTATTTTTCCACCAGGAGCAATTGATAGGAAATGGACTGATGAAAAAGTAACTGATTTACGGCCCATGATTCGTAATGGATTCGGACAGCTTTACATTCCCGGCAGCTCAATTAAAGGTGCCATTAGAACAGCGATCGCTTATTACTTACTCAAAAATGCTGAGAAGTACGGAGTTCCTAATTCTAACCGAGTGAGTGCGATCGAGGAACGACTGAGGCAGCAGTTAGATAATAACCACTTGCAAAAACAACAAAAGTGGGCAGACGATCAGCTATTCATGGATAGTTTATTTGCGGATTTCTCATTAAATTATCAGGGAAAATCAATGGCAGCGGCTACCGGGCCGAATACTGATATTATGCGAGCTGTTCAAGTCACTGATTCTCAACCTCTAATGGAAAGGAAAGTGACGATGAAAAATAACAAAATAGTTACTTTTAACATTCCCGTTGTAGCTGAAATTCTGGTTTCTAGTCACTTTGATAATGATAATGCTAAATACAGAGCTTCTATTTATGCAGAAGTTGTCAGAAATGTTAAAACCCAGTTTACTTTGTCCTTAGATACGGAAATGTTATCCTGGTTTCAACACAAAAGAGGCATGAAAATTCCTTTTAAATCCGTTGATGAATTGCTGAATATTTGCCAAAGTTTTGCTAAAGAACAGTGGGATGGAGAACATGATTACTGGATGATGGTCAAAAACAAACAGCATCAAGGTAAAAATCTTGATTTTGCAGCAATTAGAGATTTTTATGAACCAGAACAATGCCCTTATCATTTGCGAATAGGTTGGGCTAGTGGGATGACCGGAACCACGGTAGGATGGCTATTTGCAGATGATTTGAGATCCCAAATTAGAGATACTTGTGGGATAAGAGCTCCCCAATTTGAAGCTCCCAAATCTCGTCGTACTGTGGTCGATCCTAATGGCAATATTAAATATGTCCCGGGGTGGGTAAAGTTTCGAGGATAATTAATGCTGATTCGTTCAACTTGGACATTGACTGTTTGTGAACCGATGACACTTCCTAGGTCTTACGGCTTGGAGTTGGTCAAACAACTTCATCATCAATTGGGGTTAGGAATTGGTCTCAATATGATCCCCGACACCAGCTTTTCTAGCATCATGGGACGGTGCTTGGGGGCTGGAGATTTCATTACATTTCAACCTGAAGAGTTGTATCAGCTAACCTTTTCTGGTTTGCAAGAAAAAAGTTCTAAAGCGATCGCATCTCTTGATTTATCAGGTGGTTTAGAATTTTTAGGAGTTCAATTTAAAGTTACCGATCGCCAAGATAATATCACAAGTTACGAACAACTTTACACTACCTTAGTAGCTAATGAACCGGAGCCAATTTTTGAGTCTCAACTCAAGTTTACAACTCCCACTTCTTTCGCCCAAAAAGCCATAAAGCTCCCCCTTCCAGTTCCCGGACTGATGTTTCGGAGTTGGCTGCAATCTTGGAATAATTTTGCTCCGATTTATTTGGGTAGTGGAGAATTGATTACTTATTTAGCAAATGCGATCGCTCTTAAACGTCATCGAATTTCTACTCAGCTATGTAGAATTGGGAAAGACTCAGTTAATGGATTTGTTGGTGAAATCACCTTAAAGGCATTGTACAAAACCGACCCCCTACTGGTGAATGTCGCGAATTTGTTGGTTCAATATTCTGAGTTTTCAGGAACTGGAATTAAGACAAGATTGGGAATGGGTCATACAGAAACTTATTCAAGGATTAATTAATTATGAGAACCGCTATCACGAAAATCATTTCTTTTCTGGGATTCAACTCTTACCAAGTTACCAAATATCAACATCCTACCCAGTCAATCTCTTTAACAACCAAATATTACCAAGAGGCTTTGGCTGAATTTTATCAGCCCCAGAAAATATATATTTTCTTGACTCCAACAGTTGAAACAAAATGTCCTGGTAGGGGAGACCAGAAAGAAGACCGCTCAAATTGGCATCAACTTGAAGAAATATTGGCACACAAGTTTCCTGAACTTGAGATTGTCCCAGTCAAAAACATTCCTGAGCGGAATAGTCCAGAAGATATCTGGACAATTTTCAATAAAGTTAATGAATGTTTGGAAGATGGCGATCGCGTCATTTTTGATATTACTCATTCATTTCGCTCTGTGCCAATTGTTGCGCTTTTGGCAGTTAGTTATTTTCGAGTGGTGCGAAATATTACCATTGAAGGTTTGCTTTATGGTGCATTTGAAGCTAAGGAGAATGGCATTACCCCCACCTTTGACCTTTTACCAGTAGTCCGCTTGTTTGACTGGCTTACAGCAACCGATCAGTTTCTGAAAACTGGGAATGGTGAAGACTTGGCGAAATTGTTGCAAGAGGCACAGGGTCATACTCAAGCATTGGGCGATCGCATTTTAGAAATTTCTCAAGGTTTGCAGTTATTGCGTCCCATGGATGTCATGACCGCCGCCGCAGCTTTACCGGAAAGTATTGAACAAGGTAAACCAGACTTAGCACGAGTTGTTCCACCTTTTGAACTATTATTAAATCGTGTGGTGAGTGAGTATGGTCAATTTGCTTTAGCTGAACCGAAAAACTATCAAGTCAATGGCAAAGCTGCATTACAGAAACAGCTTTTTGAGATTGAGTGGTATGCCAAGAAGGGTCTATATGTCCAAGCTATATCACTAGGACGGGAATGGCTACCTTCTCTCCTCTGTTATCATTTTGAACTCGATCCAATGGAGAAACAAGCACGGGAGGAAATGGAAATCCTTTGTTGTGGTGGTAAAGTGGGAGAGCGTGAGTCAATTTACCGCAGTCAATATAAAGAGATTGAACCATCTAAGCGTAAGATGATCAATCAGTTATGGAATAATCCCCCTTGTAAGTTGGCTAATTTACGCAATGATGTTCTTCATTCTGGTTTCCGTAAAGATCCGAAAAGTGTTGAAGAGATCAAACAAACATTACAAAAAATTGTCGAAGACCTGAAAACAATTGCTCAGGTCTGGGGTGTATTTGATGAAGAGTAGAAAAGCCCAATTTTAATAGTTAGCGTGTCATTCATTCCTCCCAACCCAGAGGGAGTCAAATATGCTTCACAAGTAAAAGTTGAGCCAGATCGCCTGTGAAAATCACTAATTGAGAACAATCAACATGAGACTTGCCATTTCGGAAACTTGGCTAACTATCAGTTAGTCACATCGGACAAGCCCCCCAAGGGGGAGCGATCGCCCCTGTAAATGGCTTCTACACTGACATTAGAGGCAATTGCTCAATTAAATTTTTAGATATTTGCGTAAATTTAGTGGTTGTCCCTGATAGGTAGATAGATGATCAGCCCACCGGATGGCCATCTCTAACTGCAATCGGAGGATAACCTTTAGAAAAGTTTACAGTCCCAAGGTAGATTCAAGTAGATTTGTGTTTGATAATAAGGGGATACCATTAAGCCTTTAAGCATTAGGTTTAATAGAGTGAAAGTGCCTCACTGTAAGGGTTATAGATTCTATTGACCCACATTTTGTAGCACCCTTTTTTAGAACTTTTGCCGGGGTGAGGGACGATCGCCTCTGGGTTAAGGTGGCGGCGCGGTGGTGGTGGGATGCGATCGCCAACTGGAAGTCTGGCCATAGACTCACCCAGAACCGATTGACCCGACCACCATGTTTAGACCTTTTTATTGGAACTTTTCCTATGGGCGTTATCTATATCGGCGATCGCAATACTGGCAAAACTTCCCTAGTCCTGGAACTGGCTCATCCCAGCAGCCAGTTCGTCAAAGTCACCGATCCCCTTTACGATCAACTTAAAGCCCTTCTGTGTGACAAGGGAAAAACCAAGGCTACCGATGCCAGCCAGGCTACCCACGATCGCCAACTGGAGATCGAAGTGACCCTGCCCAGCCGACCCAAAAACATCTATACCGAATGGATAGATACACCGGGGGAAATATGGCGCGCGACTTGGAAAAACGACAACCCCGACGAGTGGAGAAAATTTTTGAAAACCGCTCACAGCAGTCAAGGGGTGTGCCTAGTCCTGTCCCCCTACCGGGAAATTATCCGCCAGGGGGATGGCATCATTCAGGAAGACTTTATCACCCGCAAACAATGGATTAAACGATTTGAGCGCTGGGTAAAATTTTTCCGCCAAGACTGTCGCCAAGCCAAACATCTGGTTCTGTGTCTGAACAAAGCGGACCTGATCCGAGGCATCGACCTGAAAGAAGAAGCCCAAAAACTAGCCTACCATCCCGTCAATGCGGAGATGAACTGGATGCAACGCAACAACTACGTTTTCAAAAGGTTTTTCAGTCCCCTACAATCCCACATCGCCGAACTGAACCAATATACCTCCGGTTTATCCGTGAAATGTTTCATCACTAGCATTTACAGCCGGGAACTGGTGGAACTTCCTTGGATTTATCTGGGCACTTATCTTAGTAGTAACCAATAAAGGAGTCAGCTATGGGCAACATTTGCGTAATCGGCCCCAGGGCATCTGGAAAAACCACCTATCTCGCCGGACTCAGCTACTTTTCTGAGTACCGGGGTTCCCGCAGTGAATACAGCATCGAACCCCTGAACGACGAGACTCACAAGCTGGCGGAAGATGCCGACCAGACAATTTGCAACGGGTTAGCGGTTGAACCGACTGTGCTAGGCGATCGCATCAGAAGTGTGGATGACCTTCCCGACTACTCCTTTAAAATCGAAGTCAAACAGAGATTCCTCAGACCCCGAATCGATATCCAACTGACCGTTCGCGACTACCCCGGCGAAGTGTTCGATAAAATTCTCCACTCTTCCCCAGACCCGATTATGGAAGAATTTATCGACGAATGTTTTAGGGCTGACGTGGATGGTTGTTTGCTGTTGTTTACCGAGTGGGAAAGCAGCCGAGATCGTTTTTATAGCCAATTGATCAAGCAATTTTTAAAAATTATGGACGAACACGATCGCCTAAATAACTATCGCCTAGCCGTAGCCATGAGTAAATGCGAACGGGGGGAAATTTGGCCGGGAAGATTGGACCCGGAAACCGACCTATTTGGCATTTACTTGAAAAAAACCCTCAAAACCCTCAAAAAATCCGTTCCCCCCAAAAACTTGCAGTTTTACGCCATGTCAACCTTCGGCGTGTCGGGACGGTATGACCCTCGCCCCAACCGGGCGGATGCTCGGGGAACTAACGGACGAGTCTCGATTTTACGAGAACCGAACCGGTGGCAACCTTACAATTTAGTTGAACCGTTGTGTTGGTTAAGTACCGGCCAAATCTGAACTTTAAGAGTGAGTCGATCATGCTATTTGACAACCAAACCAACTCGACATCATTATCCGTCAAAACCTTGGGCGGAGATTCCGTGGTGCGAATTATCGGCGATCGCAGTTCGGGGAAAACCACTTATTTGGCATCCCTGGCTTACTGGCCCAACGCCAGCCCCGATAATCCCGTGCAAACCGTCTCCCCCGTCGGCGAAGACAGCGAGGAACTGGTAAACAAAGCCAGAGACATCCTAGAACAGGGATTATTACTGGAACCCACCAACCTCCACGATATCGACGCGGTGAAGGATTACACCCTCAGCATCACCCTCAAAGATCGCTTTTCCTGGTTGCGGGGGTCGGGAAAGATGGTGCAAATCAACGTCAGTTGTAAGGATTACAGCGGGGAGTTTTTCCGGGATTTGGTGCATAAAAGTGGCGATCCGATGCTGGATGATTACCTCGACGATTGCTGTTTGGCGACGGGGTTAATGGTACTCGTCGATGGAACCGCTCACCGCAAGGATAAGGACTATTGCGCGGGGATCGAAAAACTGTTGGTGGAACTCGATCGCGCTGAGTTGAAGAACCAACATCGACGGATTGCCTTTGTGTTGACTAAGTGCGAACAGTCGGAGTTGTGGGTGAACCGCCACGAACCGAAAAAGTTGGCAAACATGAGATTTCCCAAACTCTCGGCCCAACTGCAAAGCTATTCCAAACTAAACCGCGTGGGGGTGGAGTATTTCACTACTTCCGCCTTTGGGATTTTGGGGAAACAGTACCCCGAACCCAACTCGAAACGGTTGAAGCGATCGTGTGATGGGACAACTTCCGTGATTAAAAAACCGAGAGTCTGGCGGCCCTTTGGTTTAGTCGCCCCCATTTACTGGCTTTGTACCGGAAAACGCCACCCGGAACTCGATCGCGACTAATGCGATATTCCCGATGTCCTCATTTGCAATCTTTTCACAGCCATGACGATGATCTACATTCACGAATTTAGTATCGGAATTGAAGTCAAACCAACTTCCGATGGAGGGTGGGAATCGGGGGGATTTACCGGAAAGTACATGAATTGTACCCGTGAAATTCCCCCGGAGATATTAAATGCCATTTCTAGTGGCGAATTTTCCTTGTCAGAAGGGGGCCTCCAAGATCATCCGGCGATAGTGGGGCGACAAGTCGGGGGATATTCCGTGGTAGCCGTCGTCAGCCGGGGACGGGACGATCGCGGGCGGGGCGTATCGCTATACCGCTATTTTTGGTGTGAGGGAAAGGACTATATCGAAGCAATTTTGCGAACGATGATTTCGTCGTCGAATAAAGTTGATCCTCCCGTCTTCGATCCCTATTACCAACCCCCGTCAACCGGATACCGTTTAAACCAGGATTCACAGCCTGTTTCATTAGATAAATTTGCAGAATATTTAGACTCATCACCACCCATCGTTATTCCCCATAAACAACGCTGTACGCATTTGATATTAAACGAGATAGCGAAAGAGATAGCGAAACGACAAGGCCAGGACTATTCTTGGGCTTATAAGGTAGCGGCCTTAGAAAATCCCTGGTATTTCCAAGTAATTTATCCCGCCTGTTCCGAAGCGGAAGACAATTTCAAGGAAGTTTTAGCCCGTCGTCCCCGTGATTCCGTATTTATCTCTGGGGAAGCGGGGATTAAAACCGCGATCAAAGCCATCATAAAAGGTCGCGTCAAACCCGAACACATAAACAGCTTGGAAATCGCTTTAGCCCATCCCCAAATCGATGCTCAATTTTGGAACAAACTCTTAGATGGTCCAGGAGCATCCAAAGCCTACAAAGACAAAATATACTCCGAAACGATGGTTAGGCTGTTGACCTTAAAAGCCCTACTGATACCGAAATTCTTGCCCGACTTTTTGATTTGGATACAAACCGCCCCCAAGCCGGATGACTGTTGGGAATCTTGCCGGAAATTGCAGGCATCGATTGTCACAGAGTACGAAAAGAATATCCACGGCTTGCAAT
>NZ_JBIMLI010000019.1:22308-49426 GCF_051859755.1 Limnospira sp. | reverse complement strand
TCCCTGATTTCTCAGTTTGTTTATGACCTTGAGTTCCCTGCCTTGCTTAGATTTCTCCAAGCGTCGGGACATATAAAAAGTTATAGGGATGGTCAGGAGTGCGCTCCTTATATCCAACCTAGGGGTTGAAGTCCCTACCAAGTAGTTATTTTAGGCATCTCAACCTTATTTCATACCTGAACGTCTCGCACACCTGAGAGTCATTGTAGCAGGTTCCTCGCCAAAAATCAAGAGTGTGGTTCACCAAATAGGATAAAGGAACAGGTCAAACTCTTAATCATTTCCGTGGTGACATCACTTACAGCCAGACCCCCAGCGGTGCGACGACGCATCGATCGCAATACCACCAAATCAAAGGACTGAGAGGCTTTCAGAAGCGCATCAGATACATTGTCATGGACTAAGACCTGAATATCAGATTTGACCTGGGGTCCTGATGCTAGAATTGTGGATAATTCCGACTCCAACTCATTCACCTGTTCCCTAGAAGTGCGGCGATCGCAAACTTGCAATAACATTACCTCAGCTTGGTTACTATCAGCAAACAGTTGAGCAAACCGAATAGTTCTAATCGCCTGGGGGGTGATATTTTTAACCGGAACCAAAATCCGATGAATGTCAATAGGTGCTTCCAATAGCTTTAAGACCGCTACCGGACAATGGGAAGACCAAAATACATTATCAATCAAGTTCCCCAAAAGTCTGGCTCGTAAGCTAGTGTTATAATTCCAACCAATCACAATTAAACTCGCGTCAAATTCCCTAGCGGTGCGGCTAATTCCTTCAGCAATATCATCATCAATGCGGAGTCTTGTTTCAGTTTTGACACCAAACTCCTGAGCCACTTGTGCGGCTTTTTCCAAAAGGCGATCGCTCTGACGCAAGGTAACATCTAACTGAGGTTCATCCATTTGTAGATGAGCTTGGGTAATTGTGATCGGGACCACTAAACCCGACTCATGACGCGCCAATAAACCCGCCATTTCCACTAAATACCGCACCGACATAGGGTTAGATACAGCCACAATAACTGTAAATTTATTCCCGGGATTTTCTAAGCCTATTTCTGATTTTTTTTGAGGTATCCAAGCCTCATTGGGTGCTTGTAAATTAGGTTTAGGGATAGATAATCGACTCCCAAAACGAGCGGTTAATATTGGTCCCAAAACTGAAGTGACCAACATTAGCACAATCACCGTATTAAAGACTTGCTCAGATATCAACCCTACCCGCACAGAGGCTAAGGCAGCGGCGAGGGTAGCAGCCACCTGGGGAACGGATAAAGCCCACATAGTCATCGTTTCGTTCCAGTTATAACGAAACAGTAATTTCATCCCAGTAGCAGCCATTAACTTACTACCTAGTAAGCCTAAAACAATAGCTAAAGTTAAGCCAATACCAGTTGTTAAACTTTGAATAAAAGCCGGAACATCAATGAGTAATCCCATCCCCACAAAGAAAAAGGGAATAAATAGGGTACTACCTACAAACTCCACTTTTTCCTCTACCGGACTATGACCGATCACATCATTAACCGCCAAACCTGCTAAAAATGCACCGACAATTTGATCAACATTGATAATTTGTGAGCCTACAGAGACCAAAAAAACTGCCAGCATGACAAACAGAAACTGATTACTTTCTTCATTCCCTGTACGCCTAAAATATTCTTTTCCAGCCCAATCTAAACCAAACAGAACTATAGCAGTATAAATCCCTAAAGCTGCTAATTGTACAATTATGGAAGTCGCCGAAAAATCTCCCCCATGAATGGAAATACAAATAGCCAGCACCAATAAAGCGGCAATATCAGTAAAAATAGTGGCTCCAATAGTGACGACTACTGATTCATTGGCAACTACTCCTAATCGTGCTACAATAGGATAACCTAATAGGGTATGGGAAGCTAGTAGAGAACCAATCAAAATTGATGCGTTTAGACTGTAGCCAACTGATAAACCAATTGCAGTTCCTACGGTTAATGGAAAAGCAAAGGTCATCAACCCAAAAGATAGGGATCTATTTCGTTTGCGTCTAAACTCTTCTAGGTCAATTTCTAAACCCGCGACAAACATCAGGTAAATTTTGCCGATATCCGAAAGAAATTTCATAATTTCGGAGTCAGGAGACAAAACTTGCATTCCGTTGGGTCCTAATACTACTCCCGCAAATAATAAACCCACCAAACCGGGGAGTCGAAGACGCTCGAAAATGGGAGGAATGGTTAAACTGACTAGGATCAGAATTGTAAATGGGACTATGGGACTCTCTGGAATCAGGTTGAGAAATTGTTCCATATCAACTGTTAAGCAAGTTAGGCGGGTTTTAGGTGGGTTTTGTTAGGTTATCACAGATTGCACCATTAACTCTCAAAATTGTGAGCGATCGCCAACTATCATCAACCTCTGCTAGAATTTGTTAGTAATCCACACCGCTTGATAGGGTTGTAATATGTATTTAGAGTAAATGTCGGTAATAATCTCCCCACTGATTAAATCTAACCAAGGATCGATACAGATCAGGTTGACATCTCTTAAATTCAGTTGTTGGGGTTTATCGGTCAAATTAAAGATACAGAAAATGCTTTGGTCTCTGGTCATACTTTGTCGCCAAAACCCAAATAGCGATCGCTTTAATTGTAGGGTGTATTGAGTAGCGTTAGGATGAAAAGCACCCTGTTGGCGACGGATTTTAATGCGCCGACACATTTCACGGAATACAAGCGATCGAGGAGAATGGGGGTCCTCTAAATCCTTTTGTAAATCCTCAATCTGCCACTTATAGCGATTGATTGACCGATTCATTCCCGTCTGTTGTAACCTTTCATAATCATTGGGAGTAGCCAATAAACTATGAATATAAAATGCCGGAATCCCCTCTAAAGACATCATCAGAGTTTGGGAACACAGGAATCGCTGAATTTGCCATGTATCCTCTCCCTTAACTGTGCCTTTCATCGCATCAAATAAGGAAATATTAATTTCATAGGGACTCTCGCTACCATCTGGCTTTTTCCTCATGCTAATTTTTCCGCCAAATTTCTCCATAGTCGTCAACAGGCTTTGATATTCCTCATCGGAAAGTAAACCCTCGGCGGGACGTAAACCAATGCCATCATGGGAAGCCGTAAAATTAAAATAAGCACAGCCTAGGGGTGCCGGTGGCATACTCATCATCCAGGTTCTGAGATGGTCTGATTTGCCCTGAAGCATCCCATTTAACAACAGTGGCGGCAAGCTGAAGTTATAAATCATGTGTGCCTCATTTCTATTGCCAAAATAGCTGAGATTTTCCCGGTTTGGTACATTGGTTTCCGTAATTAAAGCCACTTCTGGATCTATCATATTTCCCAGTTCCCGCAGTAGTTTAATAATCGCATGGGTTTGGGGTAAATGAATGCAAGATGTGCCGATTTCTTTCCACAGAAAACCAACTGCATCTAGGCGAATATATCTGGCTTTGGCGCTGACTATATAAAATCTGATGATTTTTAAAAACTCAATTAAGACATCAGGATTGGCAAAATTAACATCAATCTGATCTTCGCTAAAAGTCGCCCAAACGTGCTTTTCTCCATGGACAGTCTCTACTTTGACTAATACCGGACTGTTGCGGGGTCTGACAACTTCTGATAGGTCTGTTTCCGGTTCAACCACTATAAAATAATCACAGCCTGGTTTTTTACCAGCTTGGAATTGCTGGAACCACTCGTGCTTACTGGAAACATGATTAAGCACTACATCTACCATTAAGTTAAATTGATTAGCAATGGTTTTGATATCCTCCCAGTCTCCTAGTTGATGATTCACGCTTAAATAGTCACTGACCGCAAATCCATCATCGGAGGTATAGGGGAAAAAAGGTAAAATATGCACCCCTGTGATAGTATCTTTCAGGTTTTTTCCTAAAAATTTTGCCAAAACTTCTAGGGGTTTTTGGTCAGTATATCGGCTGTAAATACTATCCCCATAGGTGATTAATGTCACGTTGTTTTCTGTCCATTTGTTGGGGTTTTCATAGCCAGTGGGAATATATAAATTTTCGCCAATTACCGCAAATAGACGGTCTAAAATACTCCGAATTGTGGCGGGTTCGTAAGCGATTTCTAGCAAGGGCTGGAGGCGCATACAAAAATATTGATAATCACTATAAGTCGATCGCGTGGGTTTCATATTGTTTCCTCTGTGGATTCGATTGTTGAGAGCAATTAGCCAGTATACAGTAGATGATTAAATATCAACTTAATTCTCCTGGGGCTGAGGATATTGAGAATTGCGCCTAGGTTAAGAAAGGTTAAAATTTAGCATTTTAACAGTAAATTAAGTTATAGTAAATGCAGAGAACAGTCAGTGCAAATTTGCGTCAAGTTCTTAGTAGATGCTTTGGCCTGATCATGCTACCGTTTGTAGTAGGCTAACTATCCCCAGCTTTTAAGCATAACCGATTTTTCCATAATCGTCTAGGGGGATCAGCAATTTTGGTTGAAGCGTCCGCCACTTGAGGAGCGATCGCCATTTGAAGCATTGATCAATTAACAGGCTAAGTCTTATGTTGAGGAAAAACTGGTTGCGTCCAACTCTCATCTTCTGTTTCTCCCTATTACTGGGAATACTAACCGTAACAGCCGGAGCGATATCCGCCAATGATGGGACTTCCGTAGATGTGTTATTTTTTACCAGCGAAAACTGTCCCTATTGTCGTCAACAAAAAGCCTTTTTACTCCCCGTAGTCGAAGCGAATGACAATATCAGCCTAACCATGGTTGATGTTGACAACCAGCCGGAAAAATTCCAAGAATTTCTTGATGAGAATAACATCAGTAGTCGCGCGGTTCCCCGAACTATAATTGGTGATAAATCCTTTATCGGTTTTTCTCCAGACCCAGGAGAGTTGGAATTTATCCCATCCTATCAGGCTTATATAGGCTATCAGAACCAAATTATTAATGCTATTCAAGCCGAGTTAGGAACTGCTGTGATCATTCCCGGTCAAACGGTTAATGTACAGCCGACACCCACTACAACGCCTCCACCACAAGGTATACCTGTCTGGGTTTTATCATTTTTACCCCTAGCTTATGTAGTCACCTACCCAATTTTCAGCATTAAAGATAAACCAGTCGAAACGAAGAGATTATGGTTGGGGGGGCTAACCGGTGTAATTATGGTTAGTCTATTTTTGGCGATCGCATTTACCCCAGATGCAGTAATTAGAGGATTTGCGGCGGCTTTACCCTTTCCCCTATTTGTATTTATCATCGCCTTAGCAGACGGCTTTAACCCCTGTGCTTTTACAGTGTTAATTATCCTATTATCCCTGCTGACCTATACTAAAAGTAGGCGAGATATGGCGATAGTAGGTTCCACCTTTGTGGTGACATCAGGAGTCATGTATTTTGTGTTTATCATGGCTATGGTATTAGTGGGCTCAATTTTCATCGATAGATATGGTCAAATAGTGATGATTATATTGGGTGCTGTGATCACCATTGCTGGTTTAATTAACATTAAAGACTTCTTTTGGTTCAAAAAATCTGTGTCTCTGTCTTTATCCCAAGAACAGCAAATTGAGATTACCAAAAAAGCCCGAAACATCGTCAACCAATTACAATCAGCTAAAAGCGATCGCCGAAAATTTGCCGCCGCCTTATTGGCTACAGTTTTATTAGCAATTTTCGTCAACCTAGTAGAGTTAGGATGTACAGCCATTTTACCCACTGTATATATGGCAACCCTAGTCAACTATTGTCAGACTAATGTTTTACTGTGTTATAGTCTCTGGACGGCTTTTTATGCTGTAGTCTATATTCTGCCGCTATTGGGGATTCTCATCAGTTTTATTTACTCTTTTTCATCCTATCGTCTAACCGAAGAAAAAGGGCGATTACTGAAACTATTTGCGGGAGCCTTTATGGTATTCTTTGGATTAGTGATGATTGCTAAACCCGAATTACTGGTCTTAGGATAGAGCCACCCGTCAATATACCACCGTACAGAACAAAAACTTAACGCGATCGCCCAGTTTTTGTTTTAACTCATCTAGGGAGGCTGCATCACTCACCAAATTCCCGCCTTTGAGGGCTACCCATCTACCTCGGTAGCCCTGGCGGTTTTGGACAACCCAGTTAAAATTCAAAGACATCTCAGGGTTAGGTGGTAAGCGGTGAAACTCCAAGGTTTTCGGTCCAAAAAGCTGCATATATCGTTTAATTTTGTCCGAGTTAGGATAAGACTTAAACGCTTCGCAGGCTAAATCTGCGGCTTGATGGAAATTATCCTGACTCAAAGCGCGATCGATGGCGGTAATATATTGCTCAGGTGAGTGATTCATGGGATTTCACAGATAGTTGCGATCGCCTTTAAGAGAGGGTTAGGGGTTTTGTCAGTTCAATTTTCCGGCTTAGGAAGTTCCAGACCCGATAACAGGTCAGGACGGCGCTGTTGTGTGCGTTGAAGTTGTTGTTCTCGTCGCCATTGTTGAATATCAGCATGATTACCAGAGAGCAAAACATCAGGGACACGCATTCCCCGAAACTCAGCCGGGCGGGTATAGTGGGGATAGTCTAGTAGTCCATCCTCAAAACTCTCCGCCTTGAGGGATTCAACCTTACCCACAGTACCCGGTCGCAGGCGCACCACACCATTAATCAAAGCCAGGGCTGG
This sequence comes from Limnospira sp., assembly GCF_051859755.1. NCBI lineage: Bacteria > Bacillati > Cyanobacteriota > Cyanophyceae > Oscillatoriales > Sirenicapillariaceae > Limnospira > Limnospira sp. The sequence continues at coordinate 42,764 of NZ_JBIMLI010000019.1, read as the reverse complement.
AATTTCGCCCCCAGTTAGGACGAAATCACCCAAAGACACCTCGCGAGTCACCAGGTGCATGACCCGCTCATCGATGCCTTCGTAGTGTCCACAAATCAAAACCAGTTGGTCATAACCAGTAGCCAAATCGCGAAATAGTCCCTGGTGCATAGTTTCCCCCTGGGGGGTCAACATAATCACCTCTCGTCGGGGAAGAGAGGGAAGGGACTCAACCGCCGCAAAAATCGGCTCAGGTTTCAATACCATTCCCACCCCGCCGCCGTATGGTTCATCATCGACCCGTCGGTGCTTGTCGAGGGCAAAATCCCTAGGATTAGTGCAGTAGACCGCCGCGATCTGGCGAGCTATTGCTTTAGCTAGAAGTCCTGACTGTAGGGGGCTAGAGAAAAATTCAGGGAACAGAGTAATAATGTCAAATCGCACGGAACCTCAAACCAAGCCAGTAACTGTATGATTAACCCTCCAGCCACCGTACCTGCTATGGTAGGTGCTTGTTTCCCAGAATTGCTCCTGAGAGATACCTCGACAGGCAGCAAAACCAGTAGATCTGACGACTGACTGATGCCAACCGTTCCCAGAGTTAGCAGGATCGGGCAATGCCTGACTTTTACTCTCAATCGGTCGCTTGCTGGGAGCTGATAGAAGCATTGTAGCAAATTGGTACCGACTATGGCTGAAAAAGATGGGCGCGTCATACTTTTAGCCACAGCCATTAGACAACTTGAGCCTTACTGGCAACCAACCAAAAAGATAAAAACAGATGTGATCCGTGAACAAGAACAGACTCCTTGTTATAAAATCGGGCAGCGGGGCTTGGTGTAACACCCTCGATCCCGAAAATCTGGGAAAGTCCGGTGGGTCTGGTGGGTCTAAAGAATTGTTTAAATCCGTATCAAAATATACTAAAATGCTAATATTTCCGCTAATTTGGTAATTTTTCGTGGCAGCATTTGTGTGCATTTCCGGCAAAAGGAGATTAACCGAGGGTCTGCCAAGCAAATAGAATCTGGTGTGATCACCTTCAAGCCCAAATTTATCCCGATTCCCTGGCAGGATTTAAGTTAAATTGGCTATTAAGCAAATGTTAAGTTCGAGCATCTCTAACTCAAGAGATTTGGGAATCCGGGCAGGTGATGGGGTGAATCGAGAAAGAACCATAACCCATTGGGAAACTAGCCAGATTCTTGGTCAAATTGGGTAAATATCCTCTGGTTAGGGCGATGGTTAGTGTCACTCACCTACAACCGAGGAGGGCAACTTCACAAGACACAAAGTTTTGCTGTCCCCTTTTATGCCAAATTTATGTCAGAAGGCAGTGAAGTCAAACCAGACCCGGAAAAGGGTGGTGGTGCAGAATCTGGAGTCCGCCAAAGAAGCCCGCTAAGTTGAATTCATGCCTATCATGAGGAGAACAATATGCAGCAGTTGACATCTCAAGCCCTTGAACAAATGATTAATCCAAAAACTCAAACCTCAATTTTAGTCATTGGAGGAGCCGAAGATAAGATTCATGGACGTGAGATTCTGCAAACCTTTTTCAGTCGTGCTGGGGGGGAAAATGCCCAACTGGCAATTATTCCCTCAGCCTCCAGAGAACCGAGTATTCAAGGAGAACGCTACCAAAAAATTTTTGAGAATATGGGAGCGAAGACCCTGAAAGTATTTGATATTCGGGAACGTCATCACTGTGAAGATCCACAATGGCACGATTATTTAGAGGATTGTACAGGGGTGTTTATGACGGGAGGAGATCAGTTAAGGCTGTACAGTTTGTTGGCAGATACGCCGCTAATGGAGAAAATTCGGGTAGCAGCTAGGGCGGGTAAAATAGCCCTGGCGGGAACCAGTGCCGGGGCGGCGGTGATGAGCCATCACATGATCGCTGGGGGGGGTAGTGGGGAATCTCCTAATCGATCGCTAGTGGATATGGCTACCGGGCTGGATATTCTACCGGATTTGATCGTAGACCAACATTTTCATAATCGCAACCGCTTCTCTCGTCTAATTAGTGCGATCGCCGCCCATCCCGATAAAATGGGGATTGGCATTGATGAAGACACCTGCGCCATGTTTGAAGGAGAAGGGCGAGTGCGGGTAATTGGTAAGGGAACCGTGACCATAATAGATGCTAAAGATCTATCCTATACCAATGTAGCCCAGGCGGGGGCTACGGACCCACTGAGCTTATTTAACCTGCGGGTCAATATTCTCTGCCACGGTGACAGTTATAATATGCGAACCCACACCGCCTTCCCAGCAGCAGCCAGCTTATAGTTCGGATTGCTGTATCATATTCAGGTCGCAAAACTGTTCGCATTGAACAGTTTTGAGGTCTTTGAAGTTTGACATTGAATAACACAGAGACTTGTCACCAAAATAATTCCTGGATCACCCACCGAGACAGATATGAAAATTCTTAGAATCCAAACTCTCAGAGGTCCTAACTACTGGAGTATCAGACGACACAAGCTGATCGTAATGCGTCTTGACCTAGAAGAATTATCAGAACGCTACTCCTCAGATATTCCCGGATTTTATCAAGGTTTAACCTCCGTTTTGCCTAGTTTAGTAGAGCATTGTTGTTCTCCGGGAGTGCGGGGTGGCTTTCTCAGTCGGGTGGAACGGGGAACATTAATGGGTCATATTATTGAGCACGTGGCGCTGGAACTGCAACAACTAGCCGGAATGCCTGTGGGGTTTGGTCGGACGCGGGAAACCTCCACGGCGGGAGTGTTTCAGGTGGTCTATGAATACGAAAATGAACAGGCGGGCCGATATGCAGGGCGGGCGGCGGTGCGTCTGTGTCAGAGTATTGCCGAAACTGGCAGTTATCCGGCTGAAGAACTCACTCAAGACCTCGAAGATCTCAAGGAATTAAAAGCCCAAGGGTCCCTCGGTCCGAGTACGGAAGCGATCATCAAAGAAGCGGAATTTCGCCACATCCCCTGGATGCAACTAAACGCTCGCTTTATGATCCAGTTTGGTTATGGTGTCAATCAAAAGCGCATCCAAGCTACCCTCACCAGTAGCACTGGTATTTTGGGGGTGGAACTGGCCTGCGATAAGGAAGGCACTAAACAAGTGCTGCGGGATGCGGGGATTCCTGTACCACGGGGGACGGTAATTCGTTACTTTGAAGACCTCAGTGATGCGATCGAGGATGTGGGGGGCTATCCCATTGCTATTAAACCCCTAGATGGCAACCATGGCAGAGGTATTACCCTAGATGTGACTCGTTGGGAAACGGCTCAGACAGCCTATGATGCAGCCAGTGAAGCCTCAAAAACCCGTAGTGTGATTATTGAGCGATTCTACAAAGGTCGAGATCATCGGGTTTTAGTCGTCAATGGTCGGGTGGTAGCAGTTTCGGAAAGAGTCCCCGCCCATGTGGTTGGTAATGGTAAATCCACCATTGAGGAATTAATCGAGGAAACTAACAAAGACCCTCGCCGGGGAGATGGACATGATAACGTCCTCACCAGAATTGTGGTTGATCAAACTGTGCTTTCTATGATTGAGGAAGCCGGATATACTATCGATTCAGTCCTACCAAAGGGGGAAGTTTGCTTTTTGCGGGCTACGGCTAACCTCAGTACGGGGGGCAGTGCTATCGATCGCACTGATGAAGTCCACCCAGAAAATATCTGGCTATTTGCTCGGGTTGCCAAAATTATTGGCCTAGATGTGGCCGGAATTGATGTAGTTACCCCAGATATTTCTAAACCCCTGCGGGAGGTGGATGGGGTGGTTGTGGAAGTCAACGCCGCCCCAGGATTTAGAATGCACGTCGCCCCCAGTGAAGGCCTACCGCGTAATGTGGCCGGGGCGGTGATGGATATGCTATTCCCTGGGTCTTCCCCTAGTCGGATTCCCATTCTTTCCGTCACGGGGACTAATGGCAAAACTACCACCACTCGTCTGTTAGCCCACATTATGAAGCAGACGGGTAAAGTAGTTGGTTATACCACCACCGATGGCACTTATATCGGCGATTATATGGCTGAACCGGGGGATAATACGGGACCCCAAAGCGCTCACCTGATCCTCTGTGACCCCACCGTAGAAGTCGCCGTCCTGGAATCGGCGCGGGGGGGAATTTTGCGATCGGGTCTGGGTTTTGATACCTGTGATATCGGTGTCGTCCTCAATGTCGCTGCTGATCACCTGGGTTTAGGAGATATCGATACCATTGAACAAATGGCTAAGGTCAAAAGTGTGGTGGCTGAGGCAGTTAGCGATCGCGGTTATGCTATCCTTAATGCTGATGATCCCCTAGTGGCTGCCATGTCGGAACGGGTGAAGGCTCAAGTGGCTTATTTCTCCATGAATCCCGATAATGAGATTATTCTGCGCCATACGGAAGCCGGAGGATTGGCCGCCGTCTATGAAAATGGCTATCTGTCAATTCTCAAGGGTGATTGGACGCTGCGAATTGAACAGGCGGTAAATGTTCCCCTCACTATGGGCGGTATGGCTCCGTTTATGATTGCTAATGCTTTGGCTGCTTGCGCCGCCGCTTTTGCTCAAGGGGTGAAAATTGAGCATATTCGCACCGCCTTGGCTACTTTCATTGCGTCGGCTGACCAGACTCCTGGACGCATGAATCTCTTTAATATGGGCAGTTATCATGCTTTGATCGATTATGCCCATAATCCCGCTAGTTATGAAGCCTTGTCTGGGTTTGTCAATAACTGGCCGGGGCCTCGGATTGGGGTGGTAGGAGGTCCAGGCGATCGCCGTGATGAAGATTTTGTGACTCTGGGTAAATTGTCCGCTAAGATGTTTGACCGGATTATTGTTAAGGAAGATGATGATACCCGAGGACGACCTCGCGGAGATGCAGCCGTTCTGATTACTCAGGGTATTGAAGAAGTCCTTTCACCGGTTCCCGATCCTCGGGTTAAGCATGAGACGATCCTTAATGAGACAGATGCCATTAATCTCGCCCTAGACCAGGCTCCCAAGGAGGCTCTGGTGGTGATTTTACCTGAGAGTGTTAATCGGGCGATCGCTTTAATTAAAGCGCGTAATCCCATCCTCGATACCAACCCAGAAGGCGCTAATTTGAGCGTCGCTAATGCCGAAATCAGTTAACAGGGAGCTCCGGGGTATCCACCGGCGGTGCGTCAGGTGACGCACCCTACTACCCTACTATTCACCGAGTAAAACGGCATCTTCTGGAGTCATAAACTCTAACACCTGTTGTCGAATCGCATTTTCCATACGTTTGCGAGATATTCGCTGTTCGGGAATGCGGTTGTCAAACAGAATTTTAGAAATTGTCTGAATACACTCCATAATTTTTTCCGCCTCCGTTTCGTTCATCATTCCCAGCGCCGTTGGAGATGGTTGCGGGTCTTCCTGTGGCGGCGTTGGTTCAGTTTTCGCTACCTCACTCTCACTATCAGAGTTAATATGTAGCTTTTGTTGATAGTGATTCGGAATACCCCAGCCGCGCTGTCCGGGGTGTTCATGTCCGAGGCGCTCATTTTCTAAGTATTCAGTCGCCGACTGATACAAAGCCTGTTCACGCCAGTAGGGAACAGTAAAATAGCCGAAGCATTTACGATATTCCTCTGAGTCCACCATATCCGAAACCAGTGCGCCTACACCATGTCGCAGCAGAATATTATCCCAATGGTGGATTTCCTCATCTCCGTGGGGTGTGCGCCCTAAAAAATGCTTACAGGCATTTTCGATAAACTTCAGGTTAGAACTATTTTCGTAGAAATGTTCTAAATAAACAGGTCGCACTACTAAACTTTTCAGGAAGTGGCGGATTCCTAGTTTACCTTTTTTGAAGTCTCTTTCTAAATCCCATAATTGCTTGCGTTCCGATTCGTAGGGCTGACGTTCTAAGACTTGCTGATAGATTTTACTGAGAACAAATGTGCGCTCTTCAACGGACGCATTATGGGTAGTCGTGATGGTTTCATGTAAGGGCATAGTTTCCGCTCCTATTATGCTTTAATCGCATCCAAAAATCACATCCAAAAAATACTAACTAACCTTTAGCACTCGCCGCGCCCCGTTGTACTGTTGCCATCAACTTAGGTGGAATGTCTAAGACTTCCATAATGATATCCATGTAAGGTTTCAGTAGTTGATTGCAAGTGCTGGGAAGTTTCTCCTGCATGGTTTCTTCCAAGCAGTGATAGGCTTTTAGACAGGCGACGTTTTTCTGATAGGCAGACAGAATATTAGCTAACCACAGCATCAAAGATTCCCGAAAATAGCGGGGGTCATCCCGTAACATAGCCACCGACATTAAGCAAATCGCCATGTTCATATCGTAAATACAGCGCTTGGAGTGTTGCTGCATTACTTCCGGGTGAATTAGCATAAACTTTTTCAAGGCAATCTTGATAAGTTCCGGTGATTTCGCCCGCAGAATTTCATAGGTTTTTGTCCGCGCCGGCAGGGTTTGAATATATTGATGAAAAGGTTTTAGTTCTGCGTCGCTTAGATAACGCCCATCTGCCTGGATCATTAACTCTTCCCATGCCAAATTAATTGTCGGCATTTTTGTTATCCTCTCACTCTGAATCGGCTATTGACTGTACACTTACTATTGTATACTGTCTTTTTAGAAGTGTGATGCTGACCCCAGACAAAAATCAACAAAACTCAGCAATTCGACATTATGGATAAATGATGCACATTTTGGCAGTTTTGTCAAGTGCGGAGAAGCGATCGCCACTGGTACATCGCCACTGATTCAGGGTAAATATTGAGTGGGATTACCTATTTAGTGATTTAGTTGGCTAGAATGGGAATGATGGGAATGTGCCACAATGGAACAGAGGGGCGGCGATCATGCGTCAGGGTTGGTACAGCCATTAGGAAATAGATAATTGCTGGTGAGGTCGTCAGTAGTGATAGGCTCGACTTGCCTTTCTATGTGAAAAGTGTTCGGAGAAAAACTATGAATATTACCAGTCTTAAACATTGGTCTGTAGGCACAGCAGCGTTAGGCATTCTGGCTCTGCATAGTGTCGCACCCAGTCTAGCTCAGTATTATCCCTTCTATAGCTTTTTTAACCCCATGTCTTCCTACTACGAGTCAGAAGACGATTTAGGGTTAGCAGAGGTTATAGGTAAACAGGACAGATTGAGGACACTGGGGAAAGCCTTACAAGACACCGGTTTGAGCCAACAACTCCAGGGGGAAACTTACACCATTTTAGCGCCAACAGACGCAGCTTTTGCTAATCTGCCCCGTGAAATGCGCGATCGCCTTTTCCGGCCAGAAAATCAGGGAATGCTGCGAGAGATTTTAAACTATCACGTTGTCGCTGGTCGCATCACCCAGCAGCAGGTAGAATCCGGGGAAATCACGACTCGGCAAGGGAACACTGTTCGCATTAGTGGCAACCCCAGAGACCAAAAACTAATGCTTAACGAGGCTAACGCTGATCAGTTACCAATTCCCGGTCCTAATGATAGTGTAATTGTAGTGATTGATCGAGTTTTGTTACCCCCCGGACTCATTCCCCTAGGAATCCAAAGCACAAACCCCCCCCAGGAAACAACTCAGCCGATACCAACTAATGATAATTCCTCTAACCAGGCTATGGTCAACCCTCCCCCAGTTTCCAGAACTCAGTTTATCTGTGAACAAGGGCCAGACGGTTTACCTACCACCTATGCAGTCACACCCAGAGGAAGGGTTCCTGTGATTAAATGGTATTCGGACTATTTCAGTGGTTCCGGCTATACCTCTGAACAACGCTGTCGGGAAGTTTCCGCGCGGTTCCAAAACTTTTACAGTTTGGGTTGGTTAAATTACATTACCCACGGCATAGTTAATCGCCAAAATGTCGTATGTGTGGCTAGTGACAATGCCATTCCCTGTTCAGGCGATCGCGTTTTATTCACTCTCAAACCCGGCTCAGACCCTGTGACTACTGTACAACAGCTTTTTAATGTTCGTGCCGGAGCCAGTAGTCCCCTATTTGAAAGCGAAGACGACAGCGGCGTGTATATTGACTTTAACAATTTTCTGGAAGCCACCCCAGTAGAAGGCACATCTACTCCCGCTACCCCATCTACTCCCGCTACCCCATCTACTCCTGTCACCCCAGGAAATAATCCCCCTTCTGGTGGACCAATTTGGTAGTCGTGAAGACCGAGGCACAGAAAACCGGAATTTCTAGTGATATTTTGTGCTTCAATTACAGCCTGTTCAGAAATCATCTGATCACCTCTCAAAGTCCCTCTCCCTCTCTGGGATCCAGATTTAGGGTGAGGGCAATGTATTAAGCGACTGGTGAACAAGCTGTATCCCTAAAATTATGGGGCAATAAAGTGAACCCAAAAATTGCCGTCAGGGAGGCACAGCCGCCGGATTAAAGAGTAAGAATAGGTTAGATATGCGCCACTTAAATCAGTACGATATCCACTAGAGAACCATTCGCCATAGGGGTCGTGAACTATGAACCCAGAGCTATTATAACCTACTACTGGCATGATGTGACCAAAGGAGGTAAAATAACCATGAATTACCGTAGGTTTTCCTTCCGCCAACCATTCTTTCACATCATCAATAGTCGCGTTAGTGGTGAAGTAGTCTTTACAGCCATACTCTCGGACAATTTTGGCTAAATCTTGGGGACTGTGGCGGCTATAGCCCTTATTGAGAGCATATTCATATAACTCATCTTCAAATTGACCATAACTAACCCGACGACGAGCCTGATAATAGCTGAGACACATAGCGATCGAGGTAACATTACATGATCCCGTAGGATTAAACCAGTTATCGAGTTGAGAAAAATAGGGAAAGTTCCGCAATCTCACTTCCGCTGGTAATAACTTGGGATAAACTAACTTTTTCCCCTGATATATTTCCCCGTGTTTATCAAAAATATACCAGATTGAATGCTGTTTAAAAGTTTCACTTCTGAGAGCAACTCTGATGTGATTTCGGTCTGGTTCAAAGGCTAATAACTGAAATTCTTGCCCAGCTTTAGCACCTTGTTTTTCCGATTCACTTAATTGAGCAGAATCAACGGGTCTCAGCTTCAGAATTGTATCCCTAGTGATTTTCAGGATGGGTATATCTGTGCGAATATCCTCTGGTTTCGTGTTCAGTAATTTTGGGGCGGTGATAGTTCCCAAAAAACCGCTTTCCCGACATTCTAACAACGCTTGAAAACGGTGCATAGCCGCATTTGACTTGGGGCCATAAATGCCATCGACAGGGGGATCAAGTAAGTTCAAACTCACCAAAATATTTTGAATCTGACGGGTGAGTTCTTCATCTGTGGCGATATCTTTGACATCGTAACGTTTATCTGTATTGACGATATCCTGGAGTTTCATCGTGGGTATTTATCTCAAATGGGATAGTAGGGTTATGGCCATCTTTTGGGTCTAGCTCAAATTAATCATAACATCAAAATCTTTCCCAGAGTCTTGATCATAGTTCAGCCTAGGTGGTTGAGAGGAATTAGACCGCCTAGGCTATTAATTGCTATAGTTTCACCGGGCCGACATAACCTCAGCTATAATCGCGTAACATCTTGCGAATTTCGATGCTGTGTAGTTCTTCCTGACCAATCATAGTGCGAGCATACTCTTCTAGGTAAATACTGGCATTTTCTACGGTTTCCAGTAGTTCTTTATACAAAGATAGAGCTTTTTTCTCATGGTTGAAACTTTCCGCCAATAAATCCTGTACCGAATGCTGATAAGTTTCCTCAATGGGAGCAATTTTTTGGCTGGGATGTCCTTCTAATCCTGTGAGAATTTCCCCCGCTTGTTGAGCATGGGTGAGGGACTCGGTAGCTTGAGCTTGAAAAAACTGCACAATGGGTAAACGATTGGGTCCGGTCACCATTAAGGAATAGTGAGTGTATCGAACCACCCCAGCTAACTCAAATTCCATGATGGAGTTAAGTAGCTCAATGGTTTTGTCCTGGTCAAGGTCTCTCATAATTTTCTATTAGTCTGTGAATCCCGCTTGACATCCTTCGGCCCTGAAAGGGACTGGGTTTGATAACTTCCCCAACCCCCATGATTACCATAACGATTATAGGACATTATGGCACGAGTTAACATTTGCTGCTAGTAGGTTGAGATGGCATTAGGGATATTCAGCTTAATTTATACCATGAAAAACGAAATTTGTCAAGGGGTAAATCGAAAAATTTAATCAGGGTCGGAGTGGTTAAGCAGTCCGGTTTAGGGGAATTGTAAAACTTTCATAAATCCCGGAAATATGGGCGCGTTAATCGAGAATTATTGAACCTTAAATATCTGGCAAGCCTCAACCAAACCAGAAATTTACCCCCCCTAGTAAGATAATGTGATATTGGGGGCAATAATTAAGAATCACAGAATTGATAAATATGCCCCCCAAGGGCATTGTCAAATCAGACAATTTATGATTATGGAAAATCTGAGTGGTTTTAGGTATAATGTTGGTGGCAAACCCGACCATTGGTGTAATATGAACAAACAGTTGGGCAGATTAGGCAATATATTATTGTTGAGTATGATCGCATTATGTGCTTGTGCTGACACCGATAACCTACAGAGTCAAACATCAGAAACCCCTCCCTCCGAAACCACTGCTATACAGCCAGGGTCGGCGGAAATTGGGACTATGGAATTTCGCGCCAATGGAGAAGATTTGCTCCGGGAAGGTTGGGTGAGTAAAGATGGTTGGCAATTGTCATTTAATCATGTTTATATAACCTTTGCCAATGCCCAAGCCTATCAAACTTTAATCCCCTATAATCCCCACGCGGGAGTAGAACCCCTAGCCCAACAAATCATCAGTTTAGTAGAATTTAAAACCGTGGATTTAGCAGGAGGTGACCAGAGTGCAGAAACCATTTTAGTTAATCAAGTCCCCGCACCACCGGGGCGCTATAATGCGATTTCGTGGCAAATGGTTCCGGCGGTAGATGGTATGGCTGCGGGTTATTCATTAATGCTAGTGGGGAGGGCATCAAAAGATGGTCTAACTGTACCATTTAACCTGAGATTTAATCAAGAAATGGCGTTTACTTGTGGTGATTATGTGGGAGAAAAACGCAAAGGTATTTTGCAGCCAGGGAGTCGCGCCAACCTAGAAGCCACCTTTCATTTTGATCACTTATTTGGAGACCGAGAAGCGGAAGCGGAGGCGGCGATTAATACTCGTGCATTAGGTTTTGAACCCCTAGCAGCGATCGCCACTTCCGAGGGTGTAGATGCCAATTTAGATACACTCAGAGAACAACTAGCGACCGAGGACTATCAGAGAATCATGGAAATTTTACCGAATTTAGCCCATGTGGGTGAGGGTCACTGCGCCGAAAAGCAGATGCAAAGAGATTGATAAACTCCCACGGAATTAGGGTAAATTATCAATTACTTATTGTTGAATAATCAGGAGGATTTCATGAACTGGAAACTTTGTATATCCCTACTATTTTGGACGATCGCCATACCGGAATCAGCGATCGCCCATGGGGTCATAGTCCAATCTCAAACCACCTCAGCCATAAAAATTAATGCCACCTACGACACCGGGACACCCATGGCTAACGCCGAGGTGAGAATTTACACCCCCCAAGACCCCACTACCCCTTGGATGACCGGAAACACCGACGAAAATGGTCACTTTGTCTTCATTCCCGACCACGATAATAGCGGTTTGTGGGAAGCCACCGTCCGTCAAGCAGGACATGGGGCGTTAATTGCCATTCCCGTGAGTCCCCCAGGGGAACAGGTATCTCACAGCAGCGAAAATGCGATCGCTTCCAATTCCGCATCAAACCCCGTACAGAAATGGGTAGCCGCCGCCGCCGTAATTTGGGGATTTATCGGCACCGCCCTATTTTTTACCCGATTAAAACCCTCTGATGAGACGGGAGACAACAGCCCCCCTATAACCTCTCAAGAATCCGAAAACTAACCCACCATCAAACCTGACAAATATCATTAAATCATGCACATTTCCGAGGGTATTATTCCCGCGCAAACTTGTTTAGCTGGTTATGGAATCACCGGTTTATTAACCTGGTATTCTCTGCGTCAAATCAACCGACAAGCCAACCCCACCGCAAACATTCCCAAAGCCTCCCTTTTAACCGCCGCCTTTTTCGTCGCTTCCTCCATACATATCCCCATCCCTCCCGCCAGTGTTCATCTACTCTTAAATGGTCTACTGGGGGCGATTTTAGGATATTATGCTTTTCCGGCTATTTTAATCGGCTTAATATTCCAGGCGATTATATTCGGACATGGGGGATTAACCACCCTGGGAATTAATGCCATAATTATGGGAATTCCAGCTATAATAGCCGCCCTAATTTTTCAAAGTAGACATCGATTTAGTCAGCGTTTTAAACCTACCATCAGCCTAAATTTATTCGGGTTTGTAGCAGGTGCGTCTAGTGTAGGTTTGTCAACCATCTTATTTTTGACCATCCTGATTACCAATCTTCCCTCGACCCTGGAAAGTGAAGCCGAAAAAGCTGCCATTATCGCCCTAATTATCGCCCATATTCCCCTGATGTTTATTGAGGGAGTATTTACCGCCATGGTGGTTAATTTTCTGAATAGAGTCAAGCCAGAATTATTAACCCAATAACCCCTATTATAACTTGTTTACCAGTCGCTTAATACATTTCCCTCACCCTAAATCCCTCAGTCGCTTAATACATTTCCCTCACCCTAAATCCCCCAGTCCCTTAATACATTTCCCTCACCCTAAATCCCCCAGTCGCTTAATACATTTCCCTCACCCTAAATCCCTCGGTCTCTTAATACATTTCCCTCACCCTAAATCCCTCAGTCCCTTAATACATTTCCCTCACCCTAAATCCCTCAGTCCCTTAATACATTTCCCTCACCCTAAATCCCCCAGTCCCTTAATACATTTCCCTCACCCTAAATCCCTCTCCCAGAGAGGAGAGGGACTTTGAGATGTGATCAGATGATTTCTGAAGAGACTGTATTGATGGGGGAGTCTGAATAACCCCCCTTAACTCACCCTTCCTAAACCGGAGAGATTAACCATGAAATTTAGGATCGATGAGTATGCTAATCTCGATTCATTTATTCATAGATGGAACCCCCAATCAAAACTAATTGGATTGGGAATCTTAATGTTTGCTTTTGCTAATGTTCAACAACTCTGGCTAGTCCCCCCCATGTTGCTAGTCACATTAACATTATACACCATATCCAAACTGCCGCTATCCTTTTTAGGCGATCGCCTACAATATCCCGGACTGTTTATCTTGGGGGTAGTTGGCTTATTGCCATTTATTTCCGGTCAGACCGTCTTATGGTCTTGGGGTCCCCTGATTATTCGCCAGGAGGGAAGTCTAGCCGTTTTGCTAATTGCTAGTAGATTTTTAGCCATTTTCACCACCGGAGTTGTCTTGCTGGGGACCTGTTCATTTATCACCCTAATTAAAGCCATGCGATCGCTTGGTTTATCCCCCATTTTAGCCGATATGTTATTAATATCCTACCGATATATATTTGAACTCAGCCATCAGTTGCAAATGATGAAACGCGCCACCATATTAAGAGGTTTTCAACCCCACCAATTCAGTCGTCGCAATTTGCAGATTTACGCAGCCTTAGCCGGGAGTTTATTAATTCGTAGTTATCAACAGTCGGAACAGGTCTATAAAGCCATGCAATTGCGAGGTTATGGCATCCCCGACAAAACCCATAAACCGTGGGAGTTTTTGACCGACTTGCCTAGTGCGATCGCCCTGGGAATCAGTTTAATTTTAGCCACCCTATTTGTCACCCTTTCCACCATCTCCACTTAACCGCAAATGGTCGGATTAATCCCCTTTCAAATTCTGAACCGGATGCTGTCCATAAAATGGTAAAGCATCCGACCAGTGGGGGCAATTTCCCTGTTGCCATAACAGAGTAGCCAATCCCAATATAGCACAACTTGTCTGTCCTAGTCCACCCGTCAGCGAGATTTTTTCTAATGGTTTTTCTTCTTGAGATAACCGCATTTCCCACTGTGAGGCAGACATGACACTATCAGGCAATTTGGTCACCAAACCCTGGGCAGAAACCTGATAAATAGCCACAAATAATTCTCCCCGTTGTGCCGGCATTTCTAGGGCAATATTCCCCGAATAATCCCCCGCTAAATTATAGGCAGCCGCCGCCAAAGTAGAAATCGCAAACAGGGGAATATCTAACTGTTGTGCGAGGGTTCTCGCCGTCACCACTCCCAAGCGAGTCCCCGTAAAACTTCCCGGACCCCGCGCCACCGCTATTAGTTGTAAATCCGCCCAAGTTTGAGGGGGCATAAATTCCGATATATGTTGATGGAGTTGGGTTGATAAATCCCTCCCCAAATGCCAAGTTTGGCAGCGCACAGGTTCCCCAAACTTCCCCATAGCTAAACCCAATTCGGGGCTACTGGTATGGATAGCGAAACCATAGTTTTTTGCCATTAGTGTACCTTGTGTAACTCACTGATATTATGCTATCCTAATAGGTGTCAGTTTCCCCATACAACCCATGGAAATCCGGTTAACCAAACCCAGGTCAATCATTAAAGTTCTTTCGGACCCGGTTCTGGACTCAGAATAATCACATATTCTCCCCCTTTGCTTTGCTGAATAATCACCAGGGGAGGGCGCACATTAGGGGGGGCATTTTCTGGTAATGATGGGAAAATATAATATTGACTGTCTCGGTCAATTAACAGTCGCCAGATGCTGGAGTTATCCGCCTGGGTTTTGTCGTTATAATCTCGCTGTAGTAACATCTGATAAAGTTCTAAATCCCCGATAAATCGAAAATTTCCCACTACTGGGTCATCAGTCAAGTCGTAGATTTTGCGACCTAGGGGAAGCTGATTTTCTGGGGTAATTATAGTTACCACAGGCAACATGGATGTATGGTTATGGGCATCTCGAATCGCGTCTAGGTTTCCCTGGGTTTGACCTAGATAAAATAGACCCGCCAAACACCAACCCGCAATCACCAATTCATTGACAAAGTTTTTATCATAGTTAATGGGTTGGAAATCCGGCAAAGCATTCAAAGTGCGAGTCGCGCGAGAGTGGTGCTGTTTGATGCTTATTTTTAACAGATAATGACGGCTGGTGTTCATGAAATTCGCGAATTTGCCGCTACTCCATTCCAGTAATTTGAGACTCAGAAAAATTAGCAGAAAGGTAGCGATCGCCACCCGAAAAGTGCGCCAGAAAGTAGACCAATCGCCCCCCGACAAATGCCCAAAAAATACCTAAATCGGGGCAATAAAAAACGATTTTATCGGCAAATCTAACGTGGTCACTTCTAGTTTAAAAAAGGCGAAATATGCCCAGCGGTAAATCCAGCCCGTAAAATACAAGCCGACTCCTAAGATAGTTAATAAACTGGCTAATTTACTAAACATTAAACCTCCGTTTATCGCCAATTGAACCCAGAACCATGGGGGGTAGGGGAATGACTACTTAGCCAATGTCAAGGGGGAAGTTTCCGAAAAAGGGTCGAGTCAGCTTGAAGATGTTAGTATTAAATCATATCGTCTCTCACTCCTGCCATGAGAACTCCTCAACTGATGATTTGCCTATCCCTAGCTGGTCTGACGATCGCCACGGGTGACATTCAACCAGCGATCGCACTCCCGGTGCTGGTAGCCCAAAACCAAGCACAAAATCGACCGATTCCGATTTCCCTCCCCACCTCCGCGACGGTGATTCTGGTTAATGGCGGTCAACGCTCCGGTCAACTGGTTGAAATTAAGCCAGAATATCTCATTGTAACACGAGGTGAGAGTCGCGCTCAAGAAGCGATCGCTTAATACATTGCCCTCACCCTAAATCTGGATCCCAGAGAGGAGAGGGACTTTGAGAGGCGATCAGATGATTTCTGCACAGGCTGTAAAGGCCTTTTGGCGATCGCTTAATACATTGCCCTCACCCTAAATCTGGATCCCAGAGAGGAGAGGGACTTTGAGAGGCGATCAGATGATTTCTGAACAGGCTGTAAAGGCATTTTGGCGATCGCACCAGAAGCCGTTATCGCAGTAGATGATGAACCCGGTGTTCCGAGGGGGATGAGGAACATAATTTATAGTCGTTATGTGGTGACTGCCATAGAATTTGACCCCCAGAATGCCGAGTTAATTATCACGGCACGATTGCGATCGCGTTCCGAATAGTTAGGGCAACTAGGATGATAATTTTAACTGAACCTCATTGAGGAATGAATCATGGAAAATACCAATATTAAACAAGAAGCCAAACGCCTGATTGATGAACTTCCCGATAATTCGACTTGGGATGACCTGATGTATTCGATTTATGTCAGGCAAATGGTGGAAGCGGGAATAGCTGACAGCGGCTTCCCGTAGGTTGGGTGTAACGCAGTGAAACCCAACTAACTTCCCGTCGGTGGGGTGTAACGCCGCTTCCCGTAGGTTGGGTGTAACGCAGTGAAACCCAACTAACACTTTCTAGGATTATATAGCAACCGCCAGAGCGGTTCGGACTGAGCGACTAATTTTAGACCCGCCTTGAAATGAATTTGAAGGCTGATAGCAAAAGTCCACTCAAGTAGACTAAATAGACAAGAGGAGATCATCATGAATTCCGATATCCGTCAAGAAATTATTGACCTAGCCAGAGAACTACCCGATGATGTTTTGCCAGATGTTCTGACATTTTTACGCTTTATCAATGACCGCAAAAAACCAATAATTCCAGATAATGATACTGCCAATAATCAGGCAGAATCGAGTCGTGCGATCGCGGCTTATAAGGCGATCGCTGATAAGTACAAGAATGCGTTGCGGGAATTAGCAAAGTGAACCAACCATTATGGATATCCGAAGAAATTGTTAGATTCATTCATCAAGATCAAATTCAGCAGCATGGTGGTTGTTTGGGGATTAGGGATGAAAATTTGCTTTCTGCGAGTTTAGCAAGACCCCAACATTTATTTGCTTACAGTCAATGTAACTTATTCGATCTGGCTGCTGCTTATGGCTACAGTTTGACTAAAAATCATCCATTTATTGATGGAAACAAACGGACTGCTTTTGCAGTAATGGCAACATTTTTATTGGTCAATGGATATTTGCTTAACGTTCCAGAGACAGAGGTTGTCACTATAATGGAACGCTTGTCAACTGACCAGAAAACTCAGCAATCTTTAGCCGAGTGGTTAGCCCATAATTCCATAATTTCATCTCTGGATGAAACTTGAAATGATAGTGGGGTGTAACGCCGCGAAACCCAACTAACTTCCCGTCGGTGGGGTGTAACGCCGCGAAACCCAACATCGATTTCCCATTAATAGTAGGTGGTGCAATGAAAAGATTAATGATTGGTTCTCTATTGGGAGTAACAATGCTAGTGGCGACTCCCGCCATATTCCCAATTCTGACACAGCGCAGTTATGCCCAAACCTCCCAGACTCAGGCGGCACAACTGCAACAACTGATTGATTTGGGACTTCAGCAAACTCAGCAAAGGCAACCTTTACAAGCCATAGAAACACTTAAACAAGCCCTAGCTATTGCCCAAAGTATCCCAAGTCGAGAAGGGGAAGCATTCGTCAATCTTGGTCTAGGTTTAAACTATAATCGGAGCGGTCAACCCCAGGCAGCCTTAAACTTCTATCATCAAGCTGTTAGATATTTTCAAGAAGTTAATGAGCGCATTTTGGAAGCAGCTACTCTCAATAGTATCGGTGGAGTTTACCGCCAAATAGGTCAACCCCAGGAAGCCTTAACATACTTCCAGCAAGCATTACCCATTAGGCGGGAAGTGAGCGATCGCGCTACGGAAGCCACTACTCTCCATAATATCGGTGCAGTTTACGGCGATATCGGTAAACCCCAGGAAGCCTTAACATACTTACAGCAAGCATTACCCATTAGGCGGGAAGTGAGCGATCGCGCCAGGGAAGCGGCTACCCTGTATAATATCGGTTTAGTTTACCGTGATATTGGTGAACCCCAGAAAGCGATCGACAACTTGGAAAAAGCCCTAAAAATCACCCTAGAAATACGAGCCGGGTTAGCACAGGAAAACCGCCAACAATTCCTACAAAATAACCGAGCGATATCGGTGGCTCTGGTGGATCTTCTCATCGACGAAAACCGACCCGACCAAGCCTTTAAATGGCATCACCTCGCCACCACCTTCGACCTCGCGGACTATAGCCACCTTATCGATGCCCAAGTTATTAATCCACCCGCCCAGAAACTGATTGACCAATGGAATGAAAACCATGAACGCCTAAAATTACTTTACGCCGAAGTTGACAACAACTGGACACCGGAACTATCCCAACAAATCAACGAATTACAAGCCGGAAATAGCCAAATCGCCGAGGATATCGCCCGCCAATATCCCGAAGTTGCGGAACTCTTTGAAACCACCCCGCAAGACCTGGAAAATCTCCGGGAAAATATCGCCCCCGGAACCCTAGTTATTCAACCGGTATTGTTAACAAATATCAGCGAAGTTCCCGATGCGATCGCCCTGTTTATGGTCAGCCGCGACCAAAAAGCGATCGTGAAAAAAACCCCGATTAACCCCAGCGAATTTGATGGCATCCTCACCGAATATCGCGCCCAACTCGAAAACCACAACTCCGAAAATTTCGATAGAAATCAAGAACTCCTGTATGATTATCTAATTCGTCCCATAGAGGCAGATATTGCCGCCCATTCTCCCGAAAAACTCGCGATTATTGCCACCGGAAAACTGCGTTATATCCCCTTTAAAACTCTGTATGATAATCAAAGGAACCAACACCTAATTGAAAAGTACCCCATCCACTACCTGACGAGGATTTCCGCCCGTCGCCAATTACGCACCAACACCACCTCATCCCCCCGTGTTTTAGCCTTTGGCAACCCCCAACCCAGCCCCTTTGATACCCCCGGAGCGGAACAGGAAGCCCGCCAAGTTACGGAAATTTTCTCAGGGGAATATTGGGTGAGGGAAGAAGCGACCCGCGACCGTTTTCAGAACGATTCTCCCCGGTTTAATATCCTCCATTTAGCCAACCCAATCTGCTTTCAAGCCAACGGATGTCCGGGGCTAGGTTTAGGGGCAAATCAGATATTATTTGCCCATGGAGAAACCTTCAATATTGCGGATATAGGATTGTTAGGATTAAACCAAACCAACTTGGTAGTTTTAAGTGGTGGTTTTCCAACCGGGATGGAAACCGAATCAGAGGGCGGCGGATTAGTAGCGATCGCCTACTTATTTGAACGGGCGGGAGCCGATGCCGTGATAGCCAGCCTCTGGAATGCGGAGGATAATACAACCCTGTTAATTATGACAGAATTTTATGAGAATGTCAAGCAGGGAATGACGAAAGCCGAAGCCTTACGGCAGGCGAAATTAACCTTCGCCCAAGAAGGCATACATCCCTTTTATTGGTCGCCATTAATTCTGATAGGTGATGGCGGTTCTTTTTAAGGTAGATATCGGCTGCTGATGCTGAGGGTAAAGGGGCAAGGTGTTAGCAGTCGGACCCTGACACCTTATACATACAATCACAGAGGAAACATGATGATTGTCTTATGGGTAGCTGTCCTGAAGGTCGCCACGGGTGATAGAGCGATCGCACCGAGAGAGGCATTTATGAGAGGTGCTGCCAGGTTAAGGAGTAGGCTATAATCAAAGCCCAACTGCCAAGGAGACTAGGGCAAATCAAGGCAGTGGAACGCCAATTATCGAGGGATTATCCCCTGTGAAAACAGATAGTATATTCTACCGAATTTTCCAACAGTACCCCCGCAGTTTTTTTGAGCTGCTGAACCGTCCACCGGAAGAAAGCGATCGCTATCAATTCACCTCTGTGGAAGTGAAACAACTAGCCTTTCGCCTCGACGGAGTATTTCTGCCGACGACCCCAGAAGGCGATCGGCCATTGCCCATTCCCTTTCCAGAAATTAATCAACGGGGCAGCATTAATTATTAATTATTAATTATTAATTATTAATTATGTAGACGAGTTAGAAGCCCAAAACCGTTTGGGAGTTGGTATAATCAAACTGGTACTCGAATCAGAATCCGATGCGATCGCATCAGCCATAAACCTGATCGAACAAGCCGAACAAACCCTTCCCCCAGAATCCATTCAACGGGATATCATTGACATCATCGAAACCATTGTTGTTTACAAACTGCCCCAAATAAGTCGCGAGGAGATTGCCCAAATGTTAGGACTCACCGATTTAAAACAAACCCGATTCTATCAAGAGGCATTTGCCGACGGTCGCCAAGAAGGGCTGCAACAAGGGCTGCAAGAAGGTCTGCAACGGGAAAGGATAAATATTGTTCTGCGTTTGGCTAATTTAGGAAATAGTGCGGAAGCGATCGCCCAAATTTTGGGTTTACCATTAGAGGAAATTCAGCAAATTTTGTCCTCTAGCAATTAGGGACGCGCGTCCAAGTGATGGGCGAGGCGATCGCCCATTGCCCATTGCCTTTCCAGAA
>NZ_JBIMLI010000019.1:11614-22211 GCF_051859755.1 Limnospira sp. | reverse complement strand
TAGGGACGCGCGTCCAAGTGATGGGCGAGGCGATCGCCCATTGCCCATTGCCTTTCCAGAAATTAATCAACGGGGCAGGATTAATTATTAATTATTAATTATTAATTATTAATTATTTTGTCCTCTAGCAATTAGGGACGCGCGTCCAAGTGATGGGCGAGGCGATCGCCCATTGCCCATTGCCTTTCCAGAAATTAATCAACGGGGCAGCATTAATTATTAATTATTAATTATTAATTATTAATTATTTTGTCCTCTAGCAATTAGGGACGCGCGTCCAAGTGATGGGCGAGGCGATCGCCCATTGCCCATTGCCTTTCCAGAAATTAATCAACGGGGCAGGATTAATTATTAATTATTAATTATTAATTATTAATTATTCCGGTTTGAAAACAGTGGTATAGATAGAAACATCCCAGCGATAATGATACCAAAAAGGTCGTTACGAACCCATCTGAATTGCAGGAACTCTAGCACCAAGAATAACCCGACAACCATGGCAAAAACTTGCTTTTCGTCAACCTCATGATATGGTTTTATCCAGTTTTTAAACATGATAAATATTGGAGCAATTAGCAGTGATAAAAATGGGGTAAACACTATAAAGTTGTTGCTAAAAATATAGGCAACCATAGCCATAGTTAATGTGTCCATCCAGAACTGTTTGCTTTGGATTCTTTTTCGCCAATTTTCACTGCTAATTAACTTATGGCAATACTGCTTAAACCGCAGGCGCTGATTTTTGCGTCTGGCTTTTGGGTCTAATTTAAGCACTATTTGCCATTCAGGAACCCCACGATTTTGGACTCTGCCTAATAACTTAACCCGGACAATATTCTTGAGGTTTAATTGAGTTAATTCAGTGGCGATCGCCTTAGCTATTTGGGGATAATCCACCTGTTGTTTGTCGGCACGATTAATGACAATAGTTAACTTAGACTTACTAATCCGATTAACTTGCACCTTAACTTGATAGGATTGTAGAGCCTTTTGCAGAACCTCAGTGATTTGTGGTTCTTCCTGGGGGAGTGTACTAGGCTTTATTGGCTGTTTAATAGTGGTTGGATTAGTGGCGATCGCCACAAAACCAGTTTCCGGTTCCGGCGTTAAACCCGGCATAGCCTCAATATATTTAGGAGTGGGGTGCAATTTCAGCAGTAACGCCGCCGCCGAATGAAAACGCTTGCTTGTTGCCCCGGCCAACATTCTATCTAAAATATCAGCTAATTCGTCACTAACAGGACTTTTTAAATAACTACGCCAGCCCCAATTTCCCTCATGACTATCAAACAAATCAAAAGGGGTAACACCCGTCAACAAATGAATACAAGTCACCCCCAAACTATAAATATCACTAGCAAATACAGCCTTTCCCATCAACTGTTCAGGAGCCGTATAAGCAGCGGAACCAATCAGAGTCCCCGTCTTTGGTAATAGCCCCCCTGTCACCAATTTAGCCGCCCCAAAATCCACCAAAACCAAGCTATTTTCCGAGCCTTTACTGCTACAGCGGCGACGGATAATATTTTCCGGTTTAATGTCTCGATGAATCACCTTATGGCTGTGAATAAACTGTAACACAGGCAATAATTCATCCAGAACCTGATAAATTTTATTTTCCGTAAACGGACCCTTGAGCATCAATTCTTGAGCCAGGTTATGACCCTCTATAAACTCCTGAACCAAATATTGATAGGGTTCCGACTCAAAATAAGCCACCCGGTTAGGGATTTGGGAATGTTCCCCTAAAATCTCCAGTTGCTGGGCTTCCTGACGAAATAAATCCGCCGATCGCTTGGCATTATTTCCCTGGGGAAAAAACTGTTTAATCGCGACCTGTGGATGGTTGGGTGTC
The DNA here is from genome assembly GCF_051859755.1 of Limnospira sp. Lineage (NCBI taxonomy): Bacteria > Bacillati > Cyanobacteriota > Cyanophyceae > Oscillatoriales > Sirenicapillariaceae > Limnospira > Limnospira sp. The sequence continues at coordinate 20,356 of NZ_JBIMLI010000019.1, read as the reverse complement.
AGTTGATCAACCGCTAAAAATGTGCGACCGAATCCCCCTTGTCCCAGGAGTTCCAGCGCAGCATAACAGCTATTGGCTGACCCCCCAATTGGGGCCGATAGTTTGACAGCAGCGCCACAGTGTTGGCACGACTCCCCCTCACCTGGGTTTTGGGGATTTGGACAGTGGGGATTAAAACAGTAACTCATAATCTGAGGATGTTAAAAAAAATTAAAGATGGGGGTGACTATTGACCCCCAATGGTTAATGGCTGTCCGCTGGTGATTAGGTGGGGATGGGCTCTCCCGGTCGCAATTTTGACCATTTTCCGGTTTCTTGTTTAAAACTTTCACAGCCAACTACATCCCATTCCATCTCGATGCTATCTTCTGTGGTGCGGATATTAACGTTGATGCTGGGTTCAACGGGGTCAAAGGTGGGATTGTCGCTAACATGGCGTTCCTGATGCTGTGTTTCTACGGCGTGGTAGGTGATACAGCGATCGACATAGTAACAGTTAACACAAATACACATATTCAAAACCCTCTGTATATTTTCAAAAGGATTGACTACTTGATTTCCCTTTCTGCTAATTTAGCTTATATTAATCGATTCTTGCTGATGGTGCTATTAGTCTCGCCTACTGTTATCCTGGTCTAGGCACTATCTCAGGCACTTTGGCGTCCACAGATGACTGTTACGGCTGTTTCTGACTCAGACTGGGGGATGATACTGGCTTAACCCCCCTCAGTACAATTTTACCCGATCTCGAACCTGATGCCAATTTCTGGGAATTTCATGGGGATGGGGTTAGTATTTAAAGTTAAATTCTGAACTCATAGTATAGCGATCGCGTCCAGCTTTTTTGGATTCATACAGTGCTTGATCTGCTGCCATAAACAGGGTCTCTGGATGATAATCACTGCTAGGAATTATGCTGGCAATTCCTATACTTATCGTTACTACCGGATGCTGAGAATCTACAGATTTAGGCACTCCAGAAGCTATAGCTAATTCTTTGACCGCGAGGCAAATTTTTGCCGCCACAAACATGGCTCCCTTCCCATCAGTTTGGGGTAGAAGCACCACAAACTCTTCTCCACCATATCTAGCTAATAAATCATTGGGACGTTGTAAATTCTGTTGAATAGCTTGGGCTATTTTTTGTAAACATACGTCTCCGGCTAGATGACCAAAAGTATCGTTATATAGTTTAAAGTAATCTATATCGCAGACAATTAATGCCAGGGGATTATGTTTGATAGCCATACATTCCCATTCCATTTTAAAAGCCTTCTGGAATTGTGAGCGATTAGCCACCTTAGTGAGTTCATCAACATAAACTAAATTTGATAAATATTGGTTATCACGTTCCAATTGTTCTATATAAATAGAACTAGGCACTTGGGGGGATATCGGTTTATAGCTAAAGTAAACACGATACAAATCACCAGCCAAAATATAATTATTTCCTAGGCTTTTAATTATCCCTATACTCTCTAAGTAATAGGCTGATATTGGCTCAATTTTTAAGGCTGTTTTGGCGGTGATTAACTGCTGAATCATTTCCACTAATTCTGGCTTTTTTTGAATTAATATCCAGATTTTTTTCAGATAATTTTTATAAATACCTGCATCGGTAGAAGCTCGATGAAAAAAATCATCAAATTTTGTTTGATGCTCATATAAATAATGAAAAGCTAGATGAATTAAATAGGGATGTCCACCGACCAAGCAGGTTAATTTGTGTAACTGATTTTCGGTTAAAGTGAGTTGGTATTTGTCGGCTAGTTCTCCCACTTGCTGATGCGTAAACTCAGGTAAATCAATCAATACACCTACATTAAAGGGAGATTGATTAATCCCTAAAGAAACATAAACTTCTGTGGAATGAACCAAAACCAGGCGCAATTTCTGCCAAATTGTTGACTGTGCAGATTTCTCATGCCAAAATCGCAATAATGGCAGAAAGTTCATGAAGATTTGGGGATACTCAAACAGCAAATTAACCTCATTAAAAACCAATAAAAAAGGTCGGTTAATTTGGGCAATTAAGTATTCTTCAAAATACATCGTGCAGCTCACTTTGTCGCCGATGTCTTCATCCCAATAATCATTAATATTATAGGCTATTCCTAACTGTCTGGTGACATTACTACATAACCAACGAAAAAATTTGGTCGAACTTTCAAAAATCCCTAAATCCGCTTGCTGAAAGTCAATTAAGACGGTACTATATCCTAAACTGTTGGCGTGGTTAATCAACCTTAGCATTAACGAACTTTTGCCCATTTTTCGGGGTGCTTTAATTCGCATAACACTACCAGGTTGGGTTATTTGCTGATAGGCTATAATTTCGATGGGGGGACGCTCCACATAAAAAGCAGAATCCAGAGACAGCGGACTATCAGGACATGGGAGACAACCAAGAGGATTACTGAATTCTAATTCTGGCGGTATAGCTTGATCCATTTTCCCTCAAAATATTTTTGGTCTCATGGTATTGTATAGTATTAACCCAAATCCTGAGCTTTGTCAAAAATAGTCCCTTTCGGCAACATCAAGAAAGTTACCTGGGAAAGTTATCGTTATCTGAACACTTGAACTGGGTGGACTTTGGTAATTTGATTGACTATTTGCGATCGCGGATTCTTCTATAGATAGGTATTGCTTGCTATATGTCTGCTGCTATTACATCCCCATTATCTCCCGAAAACTGGCCGTTTGGTTTAGAAAATCTACCCGAATCAGCTTATTTAGTCGGGGGTGCGGTGCGGGATGCCTTATTGAGTCGCGCCGTGGGTGATTTGGATTTAGATTTTGTGGTGTTGTCGGAAGCAGTAAACACAGCCAAAACCATCGCCTCCCATTATCAAGCCGGATTTGTGTTGTTAGATGCGGAGCGACAAATTGCTAGGGTAGTATTCCCAGGGGTAACAGTAGATTTTGCTCAAGCTGAGGGAGGAAGTTTAGAGGTAGATCTAGGGCGGCGGGATTTTACAATTAATACGATCGCCTATCATCCCATAACCAAAACTTTTTTCGACCCCTATCAGGGACAACAAGACTTAAAACAGGGTCTGATGCGCATGATCAGTCGGGAAAACTTAGCTGATGATCCCCTGCGGTTGCTGCGGGGATATCGACAGGCGGCGCAGTTAGGCTTTGTGATTGAACCGGAAACTAAACAGACGATCGCCGATTTAGCCAGTTTATTACCACGGGTAGCAGCAGAACGTATCCGCACTGAGTTAGGATATTTACTCAATACCCCCTTGGGAGTGCCGAAATTAATTGAAGCCTGGAAAATCGGTCTGATCTCCCCCTGGTTTAGCAGTTTGGGAGATAGATGCGATCGCCTCAAAAATCTTGATCACGTCGCCGCCGCCGTCTCACAAACCTATCCACCATTAGCCAAACCCTTGAGGGAGTCGGTGCGGGAAACCATTAAAATGTCCCAACTCGCGATCGCCAAATTAGCCACCATGACCAGCGAGGATCGAGACCAAGCCGAAGCCGAGTTAATTACCCTCAAATATAGCCGAGTTGAGATCCGGGGAGTTCTGGCTTTACTAGGAACCTTTCAGCAACTACAACCCACCCCCATAGCCGATCTATCCATACGCCAACAATATTTTCTATTTGCTAATGTGGGGGAATTTTTCCCCGCCTTAGTAGTCCTGTCCATAGCCGCCGGAGCATCACTACAGGAGTTTACTACCCTAATTAACCATTATCTGAATCCCGATGATGCGATCGCTCACCCCCAACCCGTCATTAGCGGGAAACTCTTAATGGCAAAATTGGGACTCTCTCCCAGTCCCTTATTAGGGGATCTACTCCAAGAGATACAAATTGCTAAGGCTGAGGGTCAAATATCCACCCGTGAAGATGCCATAGCGATCGCATCCCAGAAAATGCTTGAATTAAACCTATAATAAGCGCGATCGCATTGATGATTTTATCCCCAGCCATCGCCCATTGCCCATTGCCTTCCCAGAAATCAATCAACGGCGCAGCATTAATTGTTAATTATTAATTGTTAATTATTAATTGTTAATTGTTAATTATTTATAACGGGACTGACGGGGCTCGAACCCGCAACTTCCGCCGTGACAGGGCGGTGCTCTAACCAATTGAACTACAGTCCCCTATGGTAGACCCTGATTTGAAGTCTTCGTAGTTAGTGCTTCGTTTTAAGCACAAAATCTATTATCAGCTTAATTCCCGGTTTTGTCAACCCCTGAACCGAAAAAATTTTCTATCCACTCCCAGACCCTTTGCTGATAGGGTTTCGCCGGATATTCGGGGTCGATCGCAAAAACTACGATCCGGGTGTGTAGTAGCGGGTGGAAATTGTTGTCGCTGACCATGATTAGCGATCGCCTTCCGTCCGGGAGAGTTGGCCCAAAAGTCATCCCCTCCAGATTATCCCAGATTACCTCAGCCTGTATCTCTGGGGGAATCAATACCGGAGTTTTGCTAACCGGGGTAATTCCCTCTAATTGGTTTCGCAGGCTGTCCAAGGACCTAATATCCGTCGCTTCCTTCACCGATACCTCAAACAGGCGGATCACAAATCCCCGGTCTAGGGAAAATGACCTTTCCATAGCCAGCGATCGCCTCTCACTCACAGCCAGCAACTCCACCAGTCCGTTAAGCTGTAACGTCTCAGACATCAGGGAACTACCCGCGATCGCTTCTGTCATATACAGAAACTGACCATCTACTAAACCCGTCTCCAAATTATAGCGAATTATCCGGCTAGGGCTTCCTTCCTTAACCGTCGCCGCCGGTCCGTCTTGAATTAAAGCATTTTCCGTAGCTGTAAATAGAGTTTTTCCGTCCGGGGTTAGGGTCAGGCTTTCCGTAGCCAGATTATTTCTCACTCCTATATTAGGATTATCTGGCGAAAACAATTGTTTTGGGATGGGTAATTCACTTAGTTGGCGACCCGACTCTAGGGAAAACTCCTTGATAAACGGAGGATAACCCGCCGCTATATTTCCTTCCGAAGCAATCCAAACCGTTTCTCCCGTAAAAGCAATTCCTTCCGGGTCTAAACTATACAATGGGAAGGCTTCCCCGTTGGCGTCTAATATCCGCCTTACTCCTATTACTTCCACCCCTTCTAATTGGAAAGGGTCCCCACTCCAGTGCAATTTCAGCGTGTAAAATCTCGCGTCACCGCGATCGCCTTGGGAGTCCGACACCGCATAATATACATCTTTTTGCCGGTTATAAGTTATTCCCGACAGTCCCCCCACTTCTGTATCCTCAAATCGGAAACCTGTGGGAATCGTGACCGCACCCAAAAACGATGTTAATTCCTGAATGCGATCGGGGGATGGTGGGGTAATTCCTACTTCGATTAATCCCACTGTTACGGTCAGCGGTAATATGGTCATCAGCGAACACTTCAGCCACCACATCAATTTGCGCCAGTCCCGTCAACGGGTAAACTTCCTAGGATTTTCGCGGGTAGATATTTCGGGAATCTTCCCCTCTGTGGGCAATCTCAAAACAGGCTGATTTTTACCCCCCCTTTTAACCTACCAGCCATGGTGATATTTGTCAACAGTTCCCCCCAGGTTTCCATAACTCACCGATATGGCTGGGGGTAGACGATCATCTTTTCCTTATTCCAGGGAGGGTAATTGATTGACAATATCCACGGTTTCTAAGCTAACTGTAATCACCTGACCAATTAACCTCACAATATATTGTTCATCCTCTAAGCGGTTGGGGTCATTTTCAATACCACTGCGTTTATCTATTTTAACCTGATAGCGGTCAATAATCCAATCTAAAGCTGATCGGTTCCCCAGGCGATATGCAAACACTTCCCGGGGAATACCCGCCAAGGTCAGAAACTCGTTATAAATTAACTGGGTTTTATCTTTACTCAGTTTCATCTTTTCCACCCGCCAATTTAAGGCGACCTCATCATTTTCGATAAATTCCAGCGGATATTCCGGTTGCTTTTCATAGTTTAGATGAATTTCCGCTAGACGTTTTCCGGCTTTGGCAAAACTCTCAAATTCCGGGGCGTAGGGAATGCGTGGTAATTCCCTTTTCAGGTTGTCCGCGTATTTTTCCCGATACCTGGGATGGTGTAACAAACCATATATATAATAGAAAATATCCCATTTACTGATAGCCGGGTTTTCGTATTCTTCCCGAAAAGCATCTAACGCCCAGTCCGTGATGTTTGCCTGGCGGTTATTTCCGTCTTCGTCATAAGTGTAGAAAGGGAAACATTGAGTGCTGCATCCCGCACCACTTAAATGTAAATCACAAATTATATTATTGACATTTACCATAAATGGCTTCTCAGACCCAATCCCAGTTACACAAATCACCCGATTCTCTTCCTCTGTCTCCGGGGTGGGGAATATGTAGGGAAATTGACCGCGACGATGAGTTAAAACTTCATCGAAATATAAAAACTGAAAACAAAATGGACGATATAGAGAATTTCTTACGTTTTCGCGGATAAACTGCGTAGTTATATTGGCTTTCAGACATTCTTTAAGGCGACTACTCCATTTAATTTTCGTATCATCAGATATAACAAAATCATCGAGATTAACTGATGGATCTTGACAATCATGCCATTTCCTGGTTTGTTCATTATAGGTGGCGATCATCCTTTGAATATTGGCGGCTAATTCATCAGGATTAAAGTTATACGCCCAAACATCGCGATTGGTATTAACTCCCAAGCTAAACAACTTAAAAATCGCCCCCGTCGCGTCTCCTTTGGCGGCTTTGGTTTCCTTAGTCCCCATGGGGATAAAGGTTTCAAAATCCGCGTGCAACCCTGCGGTTAACCAGGTATGTTTTTTGTCCGGTTTAATCTCTTCCCAGTCTACCCCACCCAAATGCTGACATTTTTCTAAATAATCGTATTTTTCCTGTTTCCGCCAAAACTCACCCACCGCTGCATAATAAATTTTACCCGGAGATTTGTTACCTTCCTTCTTTTTAATCAACAGGTTAATACTCACCCCTACTTTGATATCAAAAACATTATAAATCGGTTGATTGCTGGCATTTTTTCTGATATTACCCCCCAAATCTAAAATATAAATTGCGTCAAAATCTTGGGCTAAATGCTGCCGCATTCCATCAAAAGCGATCGCATCAATAAAGCTGTTATTGCTGACAAATGCCACAATTCCCTCATCTTCAATTCTATCAGCCGCCCAGCGAAATGCCTTAACGTAGGGGTCGGAAAGTTTATTTTTATTAGTCGCTTTCGAGTCTTTCGCATAAGTTTCCGCCACCCGTTGATCAACTCCTCCCGTTTGGCTATATTTGCGGTTTTTGTTATTGTCGTTATCATTTTGCTGTCCGACATTATAGGGAGGGTTGCCAATGACCACAAAAATGGGGGAACTTTGCTGCTGCTTGACCCGTTGGGTATTTTCGGGAGTAAATAAATCGAGTTGTAATGCTTCTTGCACCGAGAAAGTATCCACCAAACAAATCCCGTCAAAAGGCTGATATTGTCCCGTTGCCGTCAAATATTCATGCTCAATATTCATCGAAGCGATATAATAGGGTAATAACATCACCTCATTGCAGTGTAACTCCTGCTGATACTTATGAGATAACGCAGTTTTTCTAATCTCCCGCATTATCCGCATAATAAAGTTACCCGTCCCCACAAACGGGTCAAGAATATGCACCCCTTTATCACTCAGAGATTTCTTAAACTCGGTGCGGAGAATCTCATCAACACTTCTCACCATAAAATCGACAATACTCTGAGGCGTGTAAACAATCCCATGGGTATCGGCGACATTGACCGCAAACCCTTGGAAAAACCTTTCATAAACCGTGTTTAAAAAATGCTGCTTTTCGCTATACTCAGTAATAGTAGCCGCAGCCTCTTCTAAGGCGCGATAAAAATAATCAACATCTCCCAGAAAATGAGCGCGACTAAACGACTTGGAGGTTAAAGCCTCGATCACCTTCTCAATTTCCACGGCGATAATATTGCGCCGGGTAAAATCGGGGTTATTAAAAATCTGTCGGAAAATCCTTTCCGTGAGTAAATGCTGAATCAGCATCTCTTCCACAGCCGCATCAGAAATATTAGGATTAATCGACTGACGGCACAGGTTACTAAACCCTTGAAAAGCCCCAATAAACTGGGGATTAGTTTTGCGTTGACTCTCGATTAAATCAACCAGTTTTTCCCCCAACCCGCGCACTTTATCGCCAAATTCGGCCGCGGCTTTCTCCCAATTTTCGATTTGGGGTGGGCGATATTCAAAAAACAACTTTAGACTTTCGACCAAGGCTTCCGGTTTGGTGATATCCTGGTCATAGACTTGTTTTCCCCCTTGCCAAATAATCACCCGGTCAGGGGACTGAAAAATAATGTTATCTTTGGGGTAGCCTTTGGCAAATTTCTTTTGTACTTCTTTGGGTAAGTCGTCGGCGGTGTCTTTAGCTTCCCAAATGCCATGTTTTAGGGTATCATCTCGGACAAATAACCCATCAACTTGAATCCGTTTTTTGGCGGTCAACTTCAGGCTGTTTTCCTGTACCAAAATCCAATTAAACTGCTGACAACAGGAAGTTAACAAATCGGCAAAAGCGACTTTAACCGCCCCTTCATTAGCCGCCCCCAACTTCTGGAAGTTTTGTAATGTTTGGTAATAGGACTTTACCGCCTTGTGGGAAGGTTTCAGATTCAAAGTAGCCATAAGCAATTAATAATTAACAATTAACAATTAACAATTAACAATT
>NZ_JBIMLI010000019.1:558-11515 GCF_051859755.1 Limnospira sp. | reverse complement strand
TCTTGATTATTGCCGGGGGGCAAGTGATGGGGTATTACCCAGAGGAGGTCAAGTCCTGGGAGAACCCGCGTCCACCATTATCAATGGAATAATTAATTATTAATTATTAATTATTAATTATTAATTATTCACAATTCTTGATTATTGCCGGGGGGCAAGTGATGGGGTATTACCCAGAGGAGGTCAAGTCCTGGGAGAACCCGCGTCCACCATGATCAATTGTCCATTATACATTATCCACCACGATGGATTGAGTTAATTCACTATTTATGCTATCCTAACGAGAGTGTAAGACAGTAATGTTGCCCTTACCCTCCTCAATCCCATTAATTGAGTTGTATGAGGACATTAAAAAAATTTAAGCGATCGTCAGGAGGCCAAGCGGCTTCATGCAAGGCTCTTTAAATGAAATCGATATCCGCAGTATATTGCAGTTGGTCGAAGTCGGTCAACGCACCGGTCAGTTAATGGTGGAAGCCTATAGCCCCGCCGCCTCGGTAGTTTCGGAAAAATATAGCGATCGCTTGAAGAGTCACTGCTGGCTAGTTTTTTGCTCCAACGGTAGAATTGTCTATGCTGGGGAAAGCGAGGGTAGCCTGAAAAGACTGCGGGACTACCTGTACCGCTACAAGTTAACAGAAGTCCTCAATGAGTTAGAAGTGCCGTCAATTACGGCAGTTAACGCGCCCGAATACGGCTATTTGTGGGTGCTACTAGAACAAAACGCGATTACCCCCACCCAGGGGCGCAGCATTCTCCATGGGATGATTTCCGAAACCCTATTCGACCTTCTCAGCCTTCACCACGGGGCTTTTAACTTTGAAATGGGTTCACCCCTAGCACCGCAATTAATGACTTTACAAATCAACACGGTGTTACCTAAAATTATGAAACAGGTGCAGGAGTGGAAAACTTTTCACCCCCATATCCAATCCCCCAGTCAGTGCCCCCTCATTTTAGACCCAGACAAACTTAGACAAGTAGTGCGTCCCAATGTCTTTGAAACTTTAACCCGTTGGGCGGACGGAAAAACGACTTTCCGACAAATTTCCCGTTATTTGAACCGAGATATTGTCGCAGTCACCAAGGCGATCTATCCTTTTTTACAACAGGGTTTTGTGCAACTGCGCTTTCGGCCGACCGAACCAAGTCCGTACCCCCGTTCTCAGTTCGAGAGTAAGGTTCCCCGCATTGTCTGTATTGATGACGATCGCGTAATTCGGGAGACAGTAGAGTTAATCTTAACGGAGCATGGCTACGAGGCGACGGCTATAGGTCATCCCCTGAAGGCATTAAGTCAAGTGTTCCAACTGAAACCAGATCTGATTTTATGCGATATCGCCATGCCGGAACTAAATGGATATGAAATTTGCGCGATGTTGCGAAGTTCTAGTGCTTTTCGGGAAACTCCGATTATCATGCTAACAGGCATTGATGGATTTATCGATCGCCTCAAAGCCCGAATGGTGAGAGCGACCAATTATCTGACCAAACCGTTTAGCAAGAGGGAGTTACTGACGCTGGTAGAAAACTATGTGGGTACAGCCGACGGTCATTCCCGGAAGCTAGAAAGTCAACTCGCCGAGACTTTTTCCCATAAGTGGCCTTCTCTTGACTCGGAGGAGTCTTATTCGGTCTGATTTCAAAGTGTAATCAATAGGTGGCGAACTTAGGTATACTTGAGATTAAATCCATTCGCATTAAGGATTTGATCAAATCAACTCTGCGGGTGGAATATCGCGGTTGCAATAAAGCCAATGGCTTGTAACTGGAATGTCTCGGAGCTGAGGGTTGGCCGAATTATATTGGAAATGCCCCAGTCCCTCCGCGCCCTGCCTCAGTTAACTTAGAACCCAGCAACTCAGCAAGATAGTATGAATACAATTATGGTTGTAGAAGACAGTGTGACACAACGGGAGATGATCTCAAATCTCCTGAGAGAAAGTGGCTTAAAAGTCGCGGTAGCAAGCGACGGTGTAGAGGCACTAGAACAAGTTCAACAAATCTCTCCCGATCTAGTGGTGTTGGATATTGTAATGCCTCGCATGAATGGCTACGAACTGTGTCGCCGTCTCAAGTCTGATCCGAAAACTCAAAAAATTGCCATTGTGATGTGTTCTTCCAAGGGAGAGGAGTTCGATCGATATTGGGGCATGAAACAGGGGGCAGATGCTTATATCGCCAAACCATTTCAGCCGACTGAACTGGTAGGGACGGTTAAACAGCTATTAAGGGGGTAGGTGAGGGGTAATGGTTGGAAGTCCCGATTTTATCACGGGTCAAGGTGCAGACGGCTCCGAGTTTCAGGAGCTAGAAACCCCAGAGGGTGAGTTGCATCTGCGTTTTTTTGTGGCATCGGGTGCCGAATTTGCCTTGCCCGCTATGGGTATCAAAGAAGTCCTATCTCAATCAATTGACCGCATTACTCCCATTCCCAATGTATCATCCCTACTGTTGGGGACTCTCAACTTGAGGGGACGAGTGGTTTGGGTGGCTGATCTAGGACAGTTTTTGGGAGATACAATGCAATTAAACACCGATCGCACGGAAATTCCCGTAATTGCCGTAGAAGACCAAGATACTATGTTGGGTTTAGCAGTAGAGTCGATAAACAATCTGACGGCTATGGACTGGCTACCCATAGAAAAAATGAGAACGCCAGTTCAGGTTCCCGATAGCATGGCTCCCTATATAAAAGGGGAGTGGGTTCTGGAGGATTCACCAGATAAACCTTTGCGCCTGTTAGACCAAATTGCCGTTTTGCGATCGGCTCGGTGGGCAGTATAAATAAGCTGTATACAAGGTGATTGAACCAATACAGCTATCTGCATCACTATAATATAACTAATTGTGGCTCAGGATGATTACAATTGAGGGGGTTGTGGTCATCATCAGTCCAACATTTGCCCAAGCAGTAATCAAGATACTAACTAAGCTAATACAGTTGTTTTAAGTTTTAAATGTAATTTTTGCGGTAACTTTATAGAGTCGTAAGGGGAATGGCCAATGACAGCAAGTGCAGAATATCTGCAGGAGTACCAAAAAACTGAGGCAGCCTACACAGATGGAAAATTGGACGAGGCGGCTACTTTAGTCTATAAATTAGTGGAAGACTACCCGGAAGACCCATTCGCTCGCCTCCTGTGTGGTCACATTTACTACGGTTTACAACAATACGATGTGGCACGGGAACAATATGAGGTGGTCCTTAGCCTGACGGAAGACCCGGCACTGGTGGAACAGGCGGAAGACTACTTGACAGAAGCTAGTCAATTCTGCGAGGACTCGGAGACCGGTTCGTCTTTGGGAGATATTAGCTTGGATGATGAGTTTGATGATGAGTTTGATGATGCTCAAGAAACTATCCTAGAGGATTTGAGCTCGGTAGGTGATGATGCTAACGGTTCCCTCGATTTTGATTTGGAAGAAGAACTAGATCTAAATGCGATCGATGAACAATTAGATGAGTTGGAAGAATTAACGGCAGCATCCCAACAACTAGGGAAATATCCCCAAAAACCCTCGGCAACTATAGAAACCCTGGATGATGCTCTGGATTTGTATGATGACGAAGATATGGGCATGGAAGAAATAGATATATCGTCAGCCTTGGATGATTTAGATGAACTAAGTAACCTCGAATTTGAGGAAGGAACAGAGGAAAACTTAGAGGCGATCGACGACGACCTCGGGGACTTAGATAGATCTGCAGATGAACTAGAGCCGGAAAATTTGAATGGTAAAGCCAGTGTAGGGGGTGAAGAACTAAATGACTCCCTAGAAGATGAATTTGACTTAGAAGAAGATAACTTTAATCCCCTAGAATTAGAAGCTAATCCCCTGGTAGATGATTCCAACTTCGACCTAGATGATGAGGTAGACCCGGACCTAACCAACCCGTTAAATAACCCCTTTGCTCAGGGGCAAGAAACTGACGAGGAAGAAGAAGACCCTGACTTGAATTTTGACCTAGAAACATCAGATCCCTTTGTGATGGACGAAGAGGATGAACTGGTGTTGACGGAAGGATTAGATCCAGAAGACCCCATGAGTGGCTCCCTCGAACAACTATCAGAAGACTTGTTTGAGGAAGATTTAATCGATGATTCCCATAAAGACTCCCCCGGGACAAATACCCCTGGGGTGACTCAAGAACATCAAGACAGTTTGGATGATTTGGATGACGATTTCAGCCTGACAGATCTACCTTTAACTGATGGGCCGATAACTAATGAACCGATAGTTGATAATGTTGCCGAAGAAATTAAACCGCCGGATTTGGGCGATGTGCAGGATGAACTGGATATCGGAGAACTGGAACTAGAGGAGGATGATATTTTTTCTCCCCTAGAAGATATGGCTGATGCTAGGCATCAAACTGTGGCAGAAACTAACGGTAATGGTAACGGTAAAGGATTGGTGAAACCTGATCAGATCAGCCTGAATAAGACCCCAAATAATAATTTAGATGAGGAAGAAGAAAATTTCTCTGATTTCAATCTGGATGGGGACAAAATTAATGATTCAGTATCTGAGGAGTTGGAACTGGATGATATCCCGGATACGTTTGACCTCGATAGCCTGGAAGAGTCAACTGTAAGCAATGGGACGGCTAATGGTGCGATCGCCCACAACAAGACAAATCAAACCTCTGGTTCTCAAGTCAACGAATTTTTAGAGGATTTTGAAGAGTTTGATGATGTAGAGGGTTTTGGGATTCCAGATGCGGCGGGATATGCTTTTATGCCCGATAGCGCTGACTTGGATGATGATGACCTCGATAGTAATTTCCTGGGAAGGTCTAGCAGTATCCCAGATAACGATAGCTCGGCGATCTACGAGGATGATGTGTTCAATACTCCCACAGAAAGGGAGGCGATCACGGCATTTTCTAACCTATCAGAAGACTCGGTTGATACTAATATTTCGGTAGAACAGGGCTCATTTGCCTTCCTGGAAAATAAGCCGCTCAGATCTAAGTCTTTTTATATAGCATTGGGGAGTGGGTTAGTAACTTTGATTGCTGTGGCTGTGGCTACTAATATTGCTACTAAGGTTGCTGCTAGTAGTTATCAAGGGGAAGTGGTTAACTATCTACGCCGCTCAGGTTGGTTGATGACTATTGTGGCTGGGGCTAGTAGTTTTGGGACGGCTTTTGCTATGGGCCGTATTACCAGCCAACAGCTAGAGAAGGCGACTGGCGACCTGCAAAAACAGTTTGATGCGATCGCACGAGGAAACCTTAATGCCCGTGTGAATGTCTACGCGGAAGATGAACTGGGGCAAATGTGCGCTAAATTTAACTACATGGCTCAGTTCATTGAAAGCACCACCAGGGAAGCTCAACGGAAGGCGGAAGAACAGGAGGAGGCTAAGGAAAACCTCCAGCGTCAAGTGATTAGACTCCTAGATGATGTGGAAGGGGCGGCGCGAGGAGATTTGACTGTGAGCGCTGAGGTGACTGCAGACGTGCTGGGGGCGGTAGCAGACTCGTTTAACCTGACAATTCAGAACCTGCGGGAAATTGTGGTTCAGGTGAAACAAGCGGCTCGTCAGGTGAGTCGTGGAGCGACGGATAGTGCGAGTTTTGCCAAAGATGTGGCTGGGGATGCTTTGCGACAAGCGGAGGAATTGGCCGCGACTCTTAATTCGGTGCAACTGCTGACTGATGCTATTCAACGGGTAGCAGATAGCGCCAAGGAAGCTGAGGAAGTAGCCAGGACGGCGGCGGCTGTAGCAACTAAGGGTGGTGAAGCGGTAGAAATGACTGTGGCTGGTATCTTGAAAATTAGGGAAACAGTGGCAGAAACGACGCGAGATGTTAAGCGTTTGGCTGAATCTTCTCAGGAAATCTCGAAAATTGTCGCAATCATTTCTAATATTGCTTCGCGGACTAACTTACTGGCTTTGAATGCTAGTATTGAGGCGGCTAGGGCGGGAGAAGCAGGCCGTGGTTTTGCTATTGTGGCTGATGAGGTGCGACAACTGGCGGATAAGTCGGCTAAGTCCCTCAAGGAAATTGAACAAATTGTAATGCAGATCCAAAGCCAAACCAGTTCTGTAATGATGGCAATGGAGGAAGGAAACCAGCAAGTAATTGAGGGGACCCGTCTGGCGGAACAAGCGAAGCGATCGCTTGATGATATCATCCAAGTAACCAATCGTATTGATGTTTTGGTGCGATCAATTACGGCTGATACGGTGGAGCAAAACGAAACAGCTAGGGCGGTGGCTGAAGTAATGCAGGCGGTAGAACTAAGCGCCCAAGATACATCCCAAGAAGCCCAAAGGGTCGCCAGCGCCCTCAGTAACCTGGTAGGAGTAGCACGAGATCTGCTAACTTCGGTGGAAAGGTTCCGAGTAGATCCTTCGGAACATTAATAGCCAAAGTTCCTAGTCAAAGATTAATGAACCCTCGTAAAATGTGATTTTCTGAGTAAGTGTCTGAGTTTTAAAAAAATAATATTGTCCATTTATTTATACTATTAAAAAGCCATGGAACCAGAACAACAACAACGGATAATGGGTTACTTTATTGAGGAGGCGAGAGACCACCTCAATACCATAGAACAGGGCTTGCTGAATCTGCAAAGTACCATTGAAGACCGAGAACTATTATATGAGGTGTATCGGGCGGCTCACTCGGTGAAAGGGGGAGCAGCTATGCTCGGTCTTCATAGTATCCAAAAAAGTGCCCATCGCCTGGAAGATAACTTTAAAGCGTTGGAAAAAATAACGGAACAATCTCATATTGAGGTTGATCAACAACTAGAATCGCTATTTTTACGAGTATTTGATACCCTGCAAGCTTTAATAGATAATCTGTCGGGTCCCTATGGACTGACAGAGGAAACTTCCCAAAGCCTGTTAACGGAAGTTGAGCCGGTTTTTGAAGCACTAAACTATAATTTAAAAAACCTATCGGAACTAAATGGTGTAGTGGCGGAAGGTGCTACTAGCGTCCCGAAAACAGCCCCGGCTCAGGCTCCAGTGGCGGTGAAGGTTGCTCCGAAAGTGACAGTTAAGGCGATCAATAGTGCGGAAGAACTTTTCTTTTGTGGTGATGTAACTTCACGGTTGCGGGAAATGCTGGATTTGTTTAAAAAGTCGGATAATACCGCCAATAGAAACCGCTTAATTGAAATTTGTCGGGAATTGGCTAGGGGTGGAGAAACTTTTGATAAAATGCACTGGGTGCAATTTTTAGACACTGTAGAAAAGGCGATCGCTTATGGGGCAAATAGCTATAAAACTCTGGCTCCGGTGGTGATTACTGGCATGAAACAGGCTCAGTATTTAGCGCTAAGTAATAGAGAAAGTGAAATAGTGGTAGATTCGGAGTTGTCAAAATTACTGCCTCCTGTAGATAATGGGAATGGGAATGGTAAGGGAATTTTAACGGCTGATGATGAATTTTGGTCGGAATTAGATTTAACTACGAACTCGGAAGTAGAAGAAACTGATGAGATTGATTTGGAACCGGAGAAGACATCAGAATCAATACTAGATGATTTCCCATTGGTTGATTATGTGGAGATGGAAAAAGAACACAGCGGCCACCCGCCAGGGCCGCAAATGCAACCGGAAGAGTTGAAAAGTTTGGCGGATCTGTTTGAGGTGGTTGATCGTCATGGGGGCGGTATTGAAGATGCTTGGGAAGAGGAAAGGCTGCTCGAAGAAGCTGATAAACTTTCCGACTTGAACAGTGATACAGAAGATTTTGACAGCTTTTTTAGCAATGAACCGCCGTCTAATGAAAGCAACTTTAAGCCGGTTTCTGATGATGATGACGATTTAACTAGCCTCCTGTTAGAAGAACTAGAATCAAGCGATCGACCGACCCCAGAAAATTCTCCAGCCGATTCTAAACCTGTCAAGAAAAGTAGTAATGATGACCCGGATAATTTTATCCAACAGTTGTTGGAACTTGATGATGAGGAACAGGAAACAACTGTCGCGCCTGAAAGTTCAACAGGGATTGGTCAATCATTAGATACCCCGGATCCTTGGGAGAGTGATAATCAAGATGGGGGGACTGATGGGGATCTTGATTGGTTTGAGGTGTTAGCCCGTGAGGATAACAACAATGGCAAATTAACCTCTAGTGTAGACACTATTGCTGAGGACAAACAGGTTCAAACGCCACCTGAGTCGAAGTGGGATGATAGAACTGCAGATTTGTTTGATTTTGATGATTTGTTTGGTAGTAGCGACACGGAGGAAACCGTAGAGTGCGTTAGCTTGGGTAGCAAAAAAAACACTGGGAAAACCGACCAACTGGGTAACGCACCGAAAACTGAAAGCACACCATTACCAGCCTCGTCGCAGACAACTGACAACATAACCACGACTCCAGATGTGGGGTTAGATAGTGATTGGGAAGATGATTTGAGTCTCCTGGATGATTTGCTAGGGTCTACGGATGATCAAAATACGACTGATGATGATAATGCTGATGATGGGGTGCTATCTGATCTCGATCGCCTTTTGGGTGAAACAGCACCGCCAGGGGCGCAATCGAGTACCTGGGAAGAACAGAGGGCTCGATCCTGTGAGGATGATGAGTTCAAGGAGTTGGCTGAACTGCTGGAAGAACCCATAGCCGCCCAATATAGCCCGTCTTATCAAAAATCTCAAACTACTAAGTTTGATCCGATCGCTAAAGTTCCGGTGAAAGAATTGGATAATCTCAGTAACCTGATTGGGGAACTGGTGGTTAACCGCAATAGCCTGGAACAAGACCAAGAAAGGATGCGACAGTTTTTAGATAACCTGCTGGATCAGGTGTCGCTGCTAAGTGATGTGGGTCAGCGGATGCAGGATTTCTATGAGCGATCGCTGCTGGAAATTTCCCTATTGTCTAATCGGCAAAAATCAGCTTCTTTCCACGGAAGTTATCATGGCGGTGGTGATGAACACCCGACTAGATCAGATCCTAACACTTTTGACTCCACAGAACTCGATCGCTTTACCCCCTTCCACACACTCTCTCAAGAAATTATTGAGTTGGTGGTGCGGGTGCGAGAGTCGGCCGCTGATATTGAATTCTTGGTGGAAGAAGCAGATCAGGTGAGTCGCCAACTGCGCCAAGTAACTAATCAGTTACAGGAAGGCTTGAATAAAGCGAGAATGGAACAGTTCGCCGGGGCAACCGATGGCCTGAAACGTCCGGTGCGGGATCTGTCGATTAAGTGTGGTAAACAGGCGGAATTGGTGGTGGAAGGTCGAGATACCCTCATAGATAAAATGCTTTTGGGTAAACTGCGCGACCCTCTCACTCACTTGGTAAATAATGCGATCGCTCACGGTATCGAATCCCCAGAAGTCCGTAAGGCGGCGGGTAAGTCGCCCACGGGTCAGATTACCATTAAGGTTTTCCACCAAGGCAACCAAACGGTGTTATCGGTTTCTGATGATGGGGCGGGAATTAATGTGAATCGGGTTAAGGAAAAAGCTATACAGAAGGGTTTATTGACCCTGGAATCCGCTTCAAATCTGCCAGACCATGATACATACAATTTGCTTTTCCTGCCGGGTTTTACTACCCAGGATCAGGCGGGTGATATTGCAGGTAGAGGGGTTGGTATGGATGTGGTGCGGACGAATTTGGCGGAAATTCGAGGCAATATTACTACCGATTCGGTATTGGGAGAGGGAACTACCTTTACGATCCGCCTCCCACTCAATATGAGTATCTCCCGGGCGCTTTGTTGTATTAGCGATCGGGCTCGGATTGCTTTCCCTATGGATGGGGTGGAGGATATGATCGATGTGCCTCGTGAGCAAATTAAAACAGGACCAGACGGTAAACAGACCCTAGAATGGCGGGGTTCGGTGCTGCCTTTCCGCCACCTGCGAGAATTACTTACCTATAAGCGCCATTTGGGTCGCGGCGGTGTTTATGGTGCGAATATCGAAGAGGATATGATTTCTGTGATTGTACTACGGGCGGCGCTTAATTATCTGGCTGTTCAAGTTGATCAGGTTTTGGTAGAACAGGAAATCGTAATTAAACAGCTTGAAGGTCCGGTACCTAAACCTATTGGTATCGCCGGGGCGACTGTTTTGGGGGATGGTCAAATTGTGGCGATCGCCGATGTTTTAGAATTAATTGACCTGGCTACTGATCGGGTACGCCGAACTGTAGAAACCATGAGATGGGATGATAATCTCCCCAGTGAACCCATAGATGCTCCCGCCTCTAAAACTGAGCCGACTGTGCTGATTGTTGATGATTCGATTACAGTGCGATCGTTGTTGTCTATGACCTTTGAAAAATCCGGCTATCGGGTTGAAGAAGCCCGCGACGGTAAGGAAGCCTGGGAAAAACTTAAATCTGGCTTACCCTGTGATATCGTCTTCTGCGATATTGAAATGCCCCGTATGGACGGCTTGGAACTTCTCTCGCGAATGCAGAAAGACCCACAACTCGAAGGTCTACCTATTGCTATGTTAACTTCTAGGGGCGCTGACAGACACCGCCAGATGGCTTATCAATTAGGCGCGAGAGGCTATTTTACTAAGCCTTACCTAGAAGAACAATTACTCGAAGCGGCGGGGCGAATGTTACGCGGTGAAATTGTCGGGAAACCAGCAGGCGCTAAAGTGAAGCTGGGGGCGGGCGATCAGACTCGAGCTGTGTGCTAGTCGTGCTGGTGTTTGGGTCCTATGGTCTGTGTGCGAGTGGTGCTGGTGTTTCCGATAGGCGGACTTGCACCTGCCGCGTGGTGGCGCGTGTTCTGTGCTGTTTGTGGGGTGCATGGTCTTAGGCGCATCGTCGTCGGTGGGGTTTTTAAAGTTGATTTGTGGGAATTATGGCTGATCGCGGAACCCGCAAGGGCGGGTTTTCAAAGCCTACCTGCGGGAATTATGGCTGACTGCGGAACCCGCAAGGGCGGGTTTTCAAAGCCTACCTGCGGGAATTATGGCTGACTGCGGAACCCGCAAGGGCGGGTTT
>NZ_JBIMLI010000019.1:0-460 GCF_051859755.1 Limnospira sp. | reverse complement strand
TTTCAAAGCCTACCTGCGGGAATTATGGCTGACTGCGGAACCCGCCCCTACTACCACCCGCCCCTCTTCTACCAGTCTTGTAGCCGTACCGTGCAAAGGGCAGAGCTGTGTGCGAGTGGTGCTGGTGTTTGGGTCCTATGGGGCGGGTGTATATAGTTGGCTGGAATTAATAATTAATAATTAATAATTAATAATTGGTGTATGGGGTTGGCTGGTTTTTCCTCTGTTCGCTGGGTCTCTGGGCGTTTCGCTGCCAATGCATGGTCTGTGTGCGAGTGGTGCTGGTGTTTCCGATGGCTGATCGCGCACCCGCGGGCGGGTGTATATAGTTGGCTGGAATTAATAATTAATAATTAATAATTAATAATTAATAATTGGTGTATGGGGTTGGCTGGTTTTTCCTCTGTTCGCTGGGTCTCTGGGCGTTTCGCTGCCAAGGCATGGTCTGTGTGCGAGTGGT